>JBLHLO010000198.1:0-4836 GCA_047621105.1 Alphaproteobacteria bacterium | reverse complement strand
GGTGACGTCAAGGTCGGCATGACCTGCACCTTTGAACTCCCCATGCCGAAAGCCAAGGAAGCCGTCAAGGTCGACTGCAAGGGCTGAACCCAACTAGAAAAAGTGCTAAGGCGCCCCCCTTTCGGGGGCGCCTTTTTATGGGGCCAAGGGTTTGGAGAGACTGGTATTCGGCAGCCGGCTTGGCTACAACCAAGGAAGGATATAACGGAGATAAAGATGGCAGATTCCGCGCCCCAGACCTTTGCCTGGATTACCGAGGCCGATGTGGTGTCCCTGATCAACCTGAGCGGCGTGATCGGGGCACTCGAGGCCGCGCTGAAATTGGAATTTGAGGGCGGCGCCAAGAACCTACGCAAGGGCCAGACGGCGTGGAATGGCGGCAGCCTCAACATCACCGGCGCCCAGTTTACCGGGGCTGGCTTTTCCGGGGCCAAGGTATGGACCAACGTCGGCGGCAAATCGGCGCCGCTGGTCTTGCTGCATGGTTCCGGCGACGGACAACTCAAAGCCATCATCGAGGCGATCGCGCTCGGCCAGATGCGCACCGCCGCCCTCGCCGCTGTCGCCACCAAATACCTGGCCGCCGAAGGCGCCGATGACATGGCGGTGATCGGATCAGGCAAGCAATCCCTGACTCAGGTGGCCGCCGTCAACGCCGTCCGGCCCTTGAAGCGCCTGCGCGTCTATTCACCGACTCCGGCCAACCGTGCCCGCTTCGCCGCCGACATGCGCCAGAAATATTCATTCGAAGTGGTGGAAAAAGATTCGGTCGAAGATGCCGTCAAGGACGCGCCCATCATCACCACCGTCACCCGCGCCAAGGAACCGTTTCTCACCGCCGACATGATCTCACCGGGCACCCATCTCAACGCCGCCGGTGCAATCATTGCCGGCTTTGCTGAAATCACCTCCGATGTCGTGGCCCGCGCCGATAAAGTGGTCGTCGACAATTTGGAAGGCTGCCGCGCAGACAGCCGTGAGCTGCAGTCATTCTATGATGCCGAAGGCGGCGATTGGAACGACGTGATTGAGCTTAACAAAATCGTCGGGCGCGGCGAAAAACGCCCCGCCGGCACCGATCTGACACTATTTAAATGGATGGGCGTGGGACTTGCTGATTTGGCCGCGGGGATTGAAATTTTCAAACGCGCCAAGGCCAAGGGGGTCGGACGCGAGTTGCCGCACCCCGGTCGCGCGCCCGTAGATCTGAGCTAGCCGTGGTTGCCAATGAGCTTGCACCTTCCTACATTTTCCAAGACGTAACAGGAGACAGCTTATGGAAAAGGTGATGTTTGGCGCGGGGTGCTTCTGGGGGGTCGAAGCCGCCTTCCGCCAAGTGATTGGGGTCGACGACGCCCCGGTCGGCTATTCGGGCGGGCATACGGACAATCCCACCTACCGCGATATTTGCGGCCACGGCACCGGCCATGCCGAAGTGGTGGAAGTCGCATTTGACCCGGCAGTCATTTCTTTTGAACAGCTTTGCGAAGTCTTTTTCAACATCCACGACCCGACCCAGGTCAACCGCCAGGGACCGGACGTCGGCGATCAGTATCGCTCCGCTATCTTCACCACCACGGATGCCCAGAAAGAAACAGCGACCCAGCTGCGTGACCGGTTAGAGGCGGCCAAAAAATTTCCCCGTCCCATCGCTACCGAGATCACTCCGGCAAGTACCTTTTGGCGCGCCGAGGAATATCACCAACGCTATTTTGAAAAAAATAGGGGTGGCTTCGGCCACTGACGTCAGACTGGATCAAAGCCGTAAAGCCGGGCCGGGTTCTCGGCCAGGATCTTCTTTTGCAGGACAGGATCAGGCGCCGCCTGGCCGAGAAAATCGAGTAAATCGGCATCATCAGGCACCGGCACGTCGAAGATCGGATGCGGCCAGTTGGTCCCCCATATAATACGATCGGGGCGCGCTGCGATCAGGGTGGCGGCAATCTCCACCATGTCGCCGTAAGCAGGGGGGCCCTCAGCAGAAAGGTCATACCAGGCATAGAGGTTGAGATAAGCGTTCTCTTCTTCCACCAGCAATTTTCGAACCGCTTCGAACTCAGGTGTGCCGGGGCGGCGATCATGGGGAAGATAACCAACATGATCGATGCTGTAAGGAATCGGCAGTTGGCGCAGCATCGGCAACAAGGCCACCACTTCCTCAATATCGCGCAGATGAATTTCGACATGCCAATCGAGATGCTTGACGCGCTCGGCCAACCCCATCAGATGCTCAGGCCCCAGGCCACCCACCGACCGGGTGGAAATGCGAAAGCCGGTCATGCCGCCAGCCGCCAGATATTCAAGCTCGGCATCAGTGACACCGGGCGCCACCAAAGCGAGTCCCTTGAAAGCACCCTTCATTGCCTTGATCGCCTGCAGGCTCGGCTCATTGTCTATCATGGCGGCACCGGTAACGATCACCCCACGCGTCAGACCGAGCCGAGCCGCCATCTTCTGGTAATAGACGAGCCCCGCTTCGACCGGCGTATAGCGCCGCTCGGTCTTCAACGTCAGATCGGCCTCAAAAATATGGAAATGGGTGTCGCAGGCACCGGCTGGTGCCTTGAGGCGCGGCACGCGGCCATCGTGGCACGGCGGGCGCAGGCGTGGCGCTTCAGTCGTCATCATGAGGGGTCCCTGGCGGGCGAGCGTTAGCCACCCGACTGATTAGATCAATACGTTGAGGTCAAGCCCATCTGGGAACAGCTCTTCCGGTTTCATGGCGCGCCGGGTGATGCCCTGTTCATGGGCATATTGGCAAAATGCCGATAATGTCTTGAGGTTGGGCTCAATCCCAAAGGGGAAGAAATCGCCGCCGAATTTCTGCTTCATCTGTTCGGCATGGTCCACCGCCCAGGGCAAACAATAGCGTGAAACGGACATTTCCAAAAAGCGGTCAACCGCGCGGTCCTTTGATTCCTCGAAAGCCATCAGCAGGTTGCGCGCCATCCACGGGTACGCATCCAACACATCACGGCGCATGGCGACGATATGCATGATCGGAAAGATGCCGGTTTCGTCGAAATATTTTTCTTCCATGGCGCGGTAATCAGGAAACAAGCGCCGGACGTCGGGATGCTTATTGGTGAACACCTTGGGTTCACGGGCAACCAGGGCAGCATCGATCTCCCCCGAAGCCAGCATTTCCGATATCGATTTATCGGTGACACGGGTGAGTTTGATTCCCTTAGGCAGATAGAGTTCCACCTTTTCTTCGCGGCCCGGCTGTTCGGTCCCGGCCTGCACCCAATCGATCGAGGTCAGGTCCACGCCGGCATGATGCTGCAACCAGCCCCGCGTATAGACCGCCGCCGTTTGCGCCCATTCCGGCACCGCAACGCGCTTGCCGGCGAGATCTTCCGCCGTCTTGATGCCCGATTTCACATTGTAATAAAAAGATGAGAACCGGAATTGGCGCGATGTCCAAACCGGCAGTCCGATGATATCCGGTTTTTCACGCGCCGCCTGGGCGATAAATTTGGCAAAGCTCAGCTCCGACACTTCCCATTCGCGGCTATAGGTAAAGCGCGAAAATATCTCATGGATTTCCATGGTGAGAAAGGTGGGGTCCACCCCTTCCGCCCGCACTTCGCCAATGCGAAAGTCGCGCATGTGGTCGTAATCCGACATGGCAATGGTGATGGGTATGCGCTTCATTGGGCCCCCTTGGGATAACGGTTATTCAAGCCCGTCTGTTATAGACGGTTTCTGAACCTGATGGCACCCGGTTACGGGTCATCTCAGCGGTCAAATATCGGCAAACTGTCCCGGTTGATGGCTCGGCGGGCCGCACATTAGAATGAACCCGAACAGGGGAACGCAGTCGCCGTTATCAATCACATTCATGGCGCAGCCTAAACCAACCACCCCCATCTATAAGGAGCTTCCATGCCCGCTGATATTGACCAAAACCCGAGCCTTACCCCTGACCGTGCCGGCATCATCATGTTTGATGCCCTGAACGGCTATCTGCATCCCACAGATCCGGTCAAGGAACAGCATCTCAAAGATTGGAAAATCCGCGAAAACATGTCCCGCTTGGTCAAGGGCGCCCATGACCACGGCATGACGATCTTTTATGCTTCAGGCGATCATGCCGCCGACGGCGCCGACATTGCCACACGGCTGACCGACACGGATATGGAACTCAATCCCTGGAACGGACGCGATCGCACCTTTAATCCTTCAAGCCGGCACGGCAGCACAGCCGCTGAGGTCGCCCCCGAGGTCGCTCCCGGCCCTGGCGACGTCTTGATCCCCAAGCATCGATGGAGCGCCTTCCACCAAACCCACTTGGAATTGCAGCTGCGCACCCGCGGACTCAAGACCGTGATCATCGCCGGCGGTTCCACCGATGTCGGCATCGTTTCGACCGCTTTCGCCGCACGCGATCTGGATTTAGGGATCGTTATCGTCCGCGACTGCTGCTATTCACACCGTGATGGAAACAATGAATTTTTGATTAACCGGTTATTTCCGCGCATGGCACGCATACTGACCTGTGACGAGGTAATACATCTAATGATTTGATTTTTAAAATATTTTATAAAACATATATATATTAGCCTATATCTTTTGTTGAATTGTTCTACAGGATTTCGCTAAAATTGTTTACACTTTCTCCATGGTTAAAGCGCAGCTTGTAAGGGTATCAGGAATGTCCTTTTACAGGCGCAATGTAAGTTTTGAGTGGGGAGGCCGGTTCGTAACTGCGTAACTACATCATGCTTGGACGAAAACTCGCTGAAATTCTTGAGCCGATGGCCAGGGGGGAAGATCCGGCCCGGAATTTTCCACGAAGAAACGATTCGTTACCGAGCAGAGCGCGGAGACTGA
>JBLHLO010000197.1:0-4861 GCA_047621105.1 Alphaproteobacteria bacterium | reverse complement strand
GACCAAGGCGTACCAGCAATCGGTGGGCGGTTTATTGCGCCCGTGCCAACCGGTAATAAACAGCGCGTCCTCGGCCCGGGTCAGCGCCACATAAAGCAATCGGTGATATTCCTCCACCTGGGCTGCCGCCGCCGCGGCCCTGAGCGTCGCTGCCTGGGGCGCAAGGTCCCGGGTAAGCGGCGTCCATAACGGCATCTCCGCCCCATCACCGGCATCGGCCCAATAGGGGCCCTCGACCGGACGCGGGGCCGACATGGTGTCTGGCAAGATGACCACCGGCGCCTGCAACCCTTTGGCGCCATGCACGGTCATGATGCGCACCTCGTCACGGTTGGCCTGTTCGAGATCGCGCTTAATATCCGACTGACCACTTTCGAACCAACGCAAAAACCCTTGTAGCGAGGGCGTCTGGGAGCGCTCAAAAGCCAGGGCCAATTCCAGGAATTCATTGACAGGGTCTTCGGCCTCACTCCCCAAACGCGCGATCAGCCGGGCGCGGCCATCGCCCTCATCCAGCACGGCGGCAAACAATTCAAATGGACGGACAAAATCGGTGCACGCCAGATGTCCGGCCAGCCAATCCCGCGCCGCCAGCCATTTCGGATTTTCCCCCGCCCGGGTGTTGAGCGCCGCCCACAGAGATCCCGGGCGTCCCGCCGCTAGCGCCAGTAGATCGTCATCATCCAATCCGGCATAGGGCCCCTTCAATACGCAGGCGAGCATGTAATCATCATCAGGCAACAGCAGAAAACGGCCAAGGGCGAGCAAATCTTGCACCGCGAGTTCACCGGCCAGCTTCATACGGTCAACACCGGCTACGCCGACGTCGAGCCGCTTGAGCGCGCGCACCAATCCATCAACCAACCGGGTCCGGGTGCGCACTAACACTAAAACATCACCCGCCTGGAGTTTCCGCCCCCGCGACGGCAGGTCCATGGTCCCGATCCAGGATTTGATCCTCTCCGCCATCAGGCGGGCAAGATGGGAATCGGCGCCGCCCCCGGTCTCGGGCTCGGGATCCGGCTGCCAGGGCTGCACAGGCGCTGCGTCCCCAGGCTCAAGCGCCGGCCATAATTCGACCTGCCCCGCCTGACCGTCGCGGCGCGTGATGTGACTGATGATGGCGGCCGGATCGGCCAACCCATCACGCGCCGGTGACGTCGCGAACACATGATCCACGACCCCCAGCACCGGCGCCGTTGAACGGAAAGAATGATGCAGTTCGACATCACGAAATTCAGCCCCGGCACCTTCCACCGCCGCCCGGTAATGATCGCGCATGTCTCTGAAGCCGCGCGGATCGGCGCGCTGGAAAGAATAAATCGACTGCTTGGCATCGCCCACGGCAAATACGGTACGTGCCGGCAACGCCCGGTCATCACTACGGCCATCACTGCGATCTTCGCGCGCGCCCTGGCCGGCAAAGAATTCACCGGTCAATCGGCGGATCACATCCCACTGATCGGGGCTGGTGTCCTGGGCCTCATCCACCAATACGTGTTCGATACCGCCGTCGAGTTTATAGAGCACCCATTGGGTCGCCGAACGCGTCGATAAAAGGGCGCGGGTATGAAGAATCAAATCGTCGTAATCAAGCCGGGCACGCGCCGATTTGCGCGCCGCATAAGCATCTATCAACGCAGCGCCGATGGTCAGCGCCGCAATCGATGCCCGCGCCGTGCGCACGGCGCGACGTTGCGCTTCAATACCCAGCAGGCGTTCGGCCTCGCCCCGCATAGTCGCCAGCAGACGATCCGGGTCGGTTGCCTTCTTCAAAAGACCCGCCGTTACCAATCGTTCGAAAATCGCGCCGTCGGTTTTTTTATGAAAGACAGCGCGGTAATTTTCATAACCGATGGAACGGGCGTCACCATCACCCGCAATCCAGGCAGAGATTTCAGCCGCTTTATGCGAATCGGTTTTTGAGCCTTCCGCCATAGCCACCGCTGCCGCCGTTAGCCCGGCACGGTCAAAGGCGCCATCAGCGCAAGCAGCCTTGATGATATCGGCCTCGGCCTCCTCAACCCCCACCCCAAGCAACCCGGTCAAGGCCTTGATGGCCCCGTCGAGGCCGCCCTTGGCCGCGATCAAACGGGCAATGCGGCCACGTTCACCCGCCAATTGGGCCATCAGCTTATCGAAATCTTCCGCCGAAAGGCGCCCGGCTATGCCTTCCACCGCATGGGCCAGTGCGTCGTCACCGCCTCCGGGACCAATACCGGTGGCCCGGGCCAACACTTCGTCACGCGCGTCAATCAGAAGCTCTCGTGCTTCGGTCTCTTCGAGCACCTGAAAATGCGGCGCCAGTCCTGCTTCGATGGGGAAACGACGTAAAAGTGATTCACAAAATCCATGGATCGTCTGAATCTTGAGCCCGCCCGGACAATCAAGCACCCGTGCAAACAACCCCCGTGCCCATTGCCGGGTCGCCGTATCCGCAACTTCCCCGGTGAGGGTCTTGATTTCGCTCTCCAGCTGATCCGCATCGATGACCGCCCAGGCACCAAGAGCGGTCTGTACCCGAACCGCCATTTCCGCCGCCGCCGCGCGCGTATAGGTGAGGCAGAGAATACGTTCCGGCGCCACATGCCGGAGCAACAGCGCCAGCACCCTATCGGTCAGCACCTTAGTCTTGCCGGTCCCGGCCGAGGCTGAGACCCAGACCGACGCGCCGGGATCGGCGGCCCGGCGCTGGGGAGTTCCGGGATCGTCGGGCAGAACGGTTAGGCTCCCTGCCATCACCCCTCCTCCCCGCCGCCATCGGCAGACCATTCGGATACCCGGGCAAGGTGCCGATAATCATCAAAGCGAATGCGCCCCGGGGAGGTATGGGCGGTATAGGGCATCTTTTCCTGGTCGAACATATCGACCAACACGATCAACCCGCGTTTGGTATCTTCGATCACCTCGGCCAGGGTGAGGCCATCTTCAACGGCAAAATTCTTTTCTTCACCGCCCTTATCGCCGCCCATCAGCCGCCAATAGCTCAGCGCCGCAACCTCATTCGGCGCAATGCCGTCAAAGGCGCCTTGTTCCGCCATCACCGCAAGTAACGGTAATTGCGGGGCAAACCCCACCAACTGGTCGCGCGCACTGGGCAACTGGCCGGTTTTGTAATCGACGATGGCCAGGCGGCCGTCAGGCAAACGATCAATCCGGTCAGCGCGCCCGGTCAGTTGGAAATCACCGCCCGCCAAGGCAAAACGTAAGCGCCCACTTTTTTCGGCGGCCAGCGGTTGGGTACCCGCGCGACGCTTGATTTCCTGATCCGCCACCCAACGGGCGATATCGAGAAAACGCGGCCACCAGATCGCCCGCAACCCCGGCGCAATGCCCACCGGCCCCAAGGCCTCGGCCCCGATTTCCTTGATCGCTTGATAAATTTCCTCGCTGCCCCCGGCGGGCACGGCCTTGGGAAAACGAGCCCACAGCTTTTCCATCACATCATGGATGAAGCTGCCGCGTTCGGCGGCACCCGGTTCGGCGCCGATATCGTCAAGCGGGTTTAATTTAAGAACATGACGCGCATAGATCGCGTAAGGATTGATCTGCCAAGTTTCAATTTCGGTAACCGATAATCTGCGCGGGCGGAGATTAAGGGGCGGGACCGGCGCCGGCCGCTTGCCCTCAATACGGGGGCGGGTACGCTCCGCCGCATTCGCCAAGGCCAGCCAATGGGCACCCCGGGATTTAAGATCATTTACCGCCGGGTCACCGATAGCATTGGCCAAGCGCAACAGCCAACGCGAGGGCACCGTCGGCGTGCCGCCAACCCGGTGGGCGCGGCTCAACACGACCTCGGGCGCACAAAAACCCTGAGCAAAATCATGGGCTGCCAACCCGATGCGCCGTTCCGGCAAGGGCAGCCCCAAGCGCGCGCGCATGGGACGGCTCATCCACGGATCATTGCCCGGATCGAGCGGCCAAGTGCCCTCATTCAGACCGCCCAGGATCATCACATCCGCGTGCTGCAAACGCGCTTCAAGGGGGCCCCAAATATTCAGACGGGGATGGCGCCCAAAAAGCGGGCGCACCACCCGCCCGGTCAGCAAACCATCCATCAGGCCGGGGTAGCGCCGCCCGATAATTTTTGGAAAGCCGCCCGACGCCGTGGCAACATCGGAGATGAACCCGGCCAGCGATTCCGCTTCCTCCCCGCGCCAGAGTGTATCTGCGCCGCTGGCCACATCCGTCGCCGCCAAGGCCTCGGCCGCAGTGACATGGGCGGCGAGAAGGTCAGCAGGCACATGGACCCCTGCCGCCATCATTGCGGTGAAGGGACCGAGCCGCGTTACCCAACCGTCAAGCCACGGGCCGAGGGCTTTAATTCTTTCTCCATCGTCGTCATCAGCGCGGCTCAATGCACGGTCATAGGCAACATTGATCCGCGCCTTAAGCGCCTCAATTCCAGGGGCGGGCGCGGGACCGCGCAACACCAACCGGTCGAAGTCGCGCACATGGGCCAAGAACTGCGCGCGGGCCATGCCGCCCGCAGCCAGGGGATGTTTGAGACAGGCCAGCAGTGCCACGGCACCAAACTGAGACGCCGCCATCGCCGCTACCAAACGCAGAAAGGTCGTCAACGGTGTTGCTGCCAACGGCGTGCCCGCCGAATCATCAACTTCAATCCCCCAGCGCTTCAGCCGCGCCGCAACCCGTCGAGCGAGGCCACGGTCCGGGGTGACCAATGCCGCCGTGCGGCCCGGGTGCTCCAAAGTCTCACGCATAACCAGGGCGATCGCTGCCGCTTCCTCGGCCGGGGATGGACTTTCGATCCAAGCAACATCATCCAGCGCCGTCGTCTCTTCTGGCCGTGCGGTTGGCACCGGGCTCATGGCGATGGACATGAGGCGCGCCCGTG
>JBLHLO010000196.1:0-4881 GCA_047621105.1 Alphaproteobacteria bacterium | reverse complement strand
GACCATCGCGATCGCGGTGACCCCATTGATGGGCAGTTATCTGCTGCTGGCCATTGCCGCCGCCATTAACGGCGGCTGTTACGGGCTCAGCCAACCCTTGGTGATCAGCTTTACCTCCAAGATTGTCGGACGCGGCGAACAGGGCAAGGTGGTCGGGCTACGCACTACCGCCAACCGCTTTGGCGCGACCTTCTTACCGGTCCTCATGGGGGGCGTCGTTCAGGTCTTCGGCATTGCCCCCAGCTTCTACGTCACCGGCGGGGTGGTCATTCTTGCAATGGCCGCTGTTGCCCTTTGGGCGCGCAAGCTTCCCGGTGGGGTCAGGGTCTAACAAAAATCCCTTGAACCTTTCTTGACCGGGCCTGGGCCGCCCGCCACACTGCGCCCGAGGAAACGCCGAATGGCCAATAATAAAGATACATCCGGGGCGCCCACAGACGCAGACGCGCCCATTCCCTTCCGCCATCTGATTCCGATCTATTGCGCCGGTTTTTTTTCCAATGGCTCGGTCAATCTGGCCAACGTCATTATCCCCTTATGGGTGCTGACAATCGACACCTCGCCGGTGATGATCGGCCTCGCGGTCGCCTCGCGCCAAGCCCTACCGGTGCTTTTGTCTATTCATGGCGGTGCGTTGATGGACCGTATCGGCATCCGGCGGGTCATGCTGTGGTTTGCCATGGTGGGCGCCATCGTGCCGTTCTTCTTTCCGCTCTTCCCCTTTCTTGTCGCAATCATGGTGCTGCAAGCGCTCTCGGGCATTTCCGCCGCGATGGGCTGGATCGGGACCCAGGCGCAGATCGGCGCCATCATGAAGGGCGAACCGCGCTACGCGGGCCGCGTGACCTTCGTCAACCGCTTCGCCATCCTGGCCGGACCGCCCGCCACCGGCGCCGCCTGGGACCTGGCCGGCCCCTGGGGCGGGTTCGGGTTCCTCGGCCTGTGGGGGGTCGGCCTCCTTATCGCTTCGCTAGCACTGCCTAAACCCAAGGAGGGGAGTCTCGGCGCGGGCAGCGAACCCTTCTCCAAACTCACGGTCAGGGACGTGTTGCCCAAGCCCAGCGATTACGTTTCCGCCTTTCGCTTGATGGCCGTCCCCGCAGTTGCCTTTGTCGTCGCGGTCACCGTGTTGCGCCACGCCGGCAACGGCATCCAGGGCTCATTCTACGTGGTCTATCTCGAATCCATCGGCATGACCGGCACCTTGATCGGCGTGCTGGTCGCCGCCGGATCAATCCTCGGCGGGGTCGGGTCGTTGACCGCCGGATGGTTTGCCAAGCAGTTCACCTCTTATTGGGTGCTGGTGATCTCGGTCAGTCTCGCCCTGGTCTGCATGATGGTCACGCCGATGGTCACCAGTTTCGTCCTGCTGTTACTCTTTTCCGCGCTGCGCGGCGGCTTCATGGGATTGAGCCAGCCGCTGCTGATTTCCATCTTGGCCCAATCCGCCGGCAAGGCCCAAGGCAAGGCGGTGGGCCTGCGCACCACCGCCAACCGGCTTGCCATCCTGATCACGCCGGTGATCATGGGCGCGGTGGCCGAATGGTTTGGCATTGAGGCGAGCTTCTATGCCACCGGCCTTATCCTTATCGCGATGATGCTGTGGGTCGCCCTCAAATCCCGCGCCGCCATGGGGGGCAGCTCTTAAATCTATGTGGGCCTAGTTTTAAAACGTCCGCTTATAGCCGAGGCTGTTGAAAAACTCTGTTGAACTTGGATGCGCGGCATGATTCCCTGATTCCATCGATACTGGATAGGGGAAGTGCGATGCTGGGTGAACAGGTTGGGCAGCAAGACCGTCTGTTTTACGCGTTTGATAGCGTGATCTCCCACTACCCCTCCAGGATAAGCCGGGTTAGCTCATCGGGCATGCTCAGCATCGGGTAATGGCCGGTGTCGAGATCATGCCAACGGGCCTTGAGCTTATCGGCGGCGCGGCGCTGATGTGCCTCGCCCGGTTTACCGGCCTGGCGGCAGAATACCACCGACGCATCCCAGGTTTGATCCCAGAATTTTTCCAGTACCACCGGTTCGGTCGACGTGCCCACCGGATGCAGGGTCGAGCGATCGGCCGCCCAGGCGGCAAGCTCTGGCTCCATGTCGAGGAGAAACCGCTCATAACGTTCTTCCCGCCCCGGCCCGGCGGCATGACCTTGCAGCGGGCGGTTGCCGGAAACAATATCGCGGGTACATTCACCATGCATCAATGCCAGCGCATCGACAAACATGATCCGGGCGATCCGTTCGCGCGCCAGCTCCGCCGTCTTGGCCATGACCATGCCCCCCGATGACGCGCCCACCAGCACGACACACTGCAAATCTTCGGACCACAGGAACTGCGCCAGTTCCGCCGCCTGAGTGTCGGAGGTGATGCCGGGCCGGCACTGATCGGCCCGTTCACCACAGCCATCGAGCGACGGCGCATAGACGAGATGGCCCTTATCGCGCAGCCGCGTTGCCACCGGTTTCCAGATCCAACCGCCCTGATACGAGCCGTGGATGAGCATGAATGTGGTCACGATATTTCCCCCCTGATATTTTGCCCTAATATTTCGTAAAATTCTTAAAGATACCTCCTTTTCAAGCTAAAACCCCTTGAAAAACCAGCAATCTTGACCCTATGGGCGCCCCCCCCCTACACTCAGCCCCCACAGGGTATGAAGCAATGGCCGAACGAACAGACTGTATTGTTATCGGCGCTGGCGTCGTGGGCTTGGCCACGGCACGATCGCTGGCACGCGCGGGGCGCGAGGTTGTCATCCTTGAGGCCGAGGCTGCCCCAGGTCAGCACACATCGTCGCGCAATACCGGTTGTGTCCACGCCGGCATGGGTTACGTGCCGGGCAGCCTGAAATCCCGCCTGGCGCTACGCGGCAAGGAGCTTCTCTATCAATTTTGCGATGACTTCGGCGTCGGCCATCAACGCTGCGGCAAATTGGTGGTCGCCACCGATGCCGCCCAGATTCCCGCCCTCCATGCGCTCAAGGAAAAGGCCGAAGCCAATGGCCTGTTTGATATGCGCATCCTTGATGACGGCGAAGCCCGTGAAATGGAACCGGCGCTTAAATTCGCCGGCGCGGTCTATTCACCGTCATCAGGCATTGTCGATGCCCATGAATTGATGCATGCGCTCCTCGGTGATGCCGAATCCCATGGGGCGAGTCTGGCACTCAAGGCCCCGGTCCTGTCGGGGCGCGTCGACGCAAATGGAATCGAACTCACGATTGGCGGCGCCGAACGCACAACCATTATCGCGCGCACAGTAATCAATGCGGCCGGGCTCGGCGCCCAGAAAGTTGCCCGCGCCCTTGACGGCATCCGGCCCGAAAGCGTGCCCGGCCAGGTACTCACGCGCGGTTGCTATTTCGTGCTGCGCGGCACGTCGCCCTTTTCACATCTGATCTATCCCCTGCCCGAGGTCGGTCATGCCGCCGTGCATGTCAGCCCCGATATGGGCGGCCAATTGCGTTTCGGCCCCGATACCGAAACTGTGGACCATATCGACTACACCGTCGATCCAGGACGCGCGCCGTTCTTCTACGATGCGGCCCGGCTGTTCTGGCCGGACCTGCCCGATGGGGCGCTCGACCCCGGCTATGCCGGTATTCGTCCCAAGCTGAACGCGGGACGCGCGTCGGATAATGATTTCGTTATCCAGGAAGCAGATGTTCATGGCGTGACCGGCTTGATCAATCTTTATGGCATCGAAAGTCCCGGGTTGACCTCATCCCTGGCCATCGGGGAATACGTGACGGCCCGGGCGGACACAGGCACAACCTAGGAGTCGGTGGCGATGGTGGAGATGCTATTCCTGGTCCTTGGCCTGATGATCGTCATGGCGGCGATCCCGGTAATAGCCTGCCTCGCGTTGACCCTTGCCATTGCCAAACGGTTTATCGTGCGGTTCAACGACCCGATAGAAAAAAGCCGATTCCGGGTGCGGCTTGGCGGCAACGTCGCCTATTTCATTGCCGCCCTCAACGCGCTGGCGGTGATTTATTATTTTATCGCCGCCGGTCTCCCCTTTGGGGATCGCTTCGATCCCTGGCTCAGCGTCGCGTCGGGGCGCTTGCCGGAAGGCTGGTACCTCGCCAGCGCGGTCGCTTTCCTGTTTGCCGGATTTCTGCTCAAAGTCATCCGGTCGGCGTATATCGCGGTTTTCGTATTGGCTTTATTTGCAGCCCAGATTGCCCTGGAAATGTCGCCGACCCTGTTTGCCTTGGCTCAAGACCCCGGCTTGTTTGCCCGGTTCATTGATGAGATCACCCGCCTGCGCGAAGCCTATGCCAGTGTCGGCGGCATCCCCGGCACGATCATGGCCACATTGTTCGCCGGTATGGTCTATGGGATTTTGGTACAGGCCGCCTATTATATTCTGACGCTGACCAGTTTCCTGATTGCCCTGCAAGGAACGCTGCGGCTACGGCGTATCGCCCAGCAACACTTCCGCGTCCCGGGGGCATGATCGGAGCCCCATACCGATGATCGAACTCGCCCTGTCAGCCTTTGTCACCCTGTTCGTGGTGCTGGACCCGCCCGGCATGGCGCCGATCTTCGCTGCCCTGACCGAGAGGGAGACCGACAGCTACCGGCGCAAGCTCGCCCTGCGGGGCACCCTGCTGGCCGGGATCATCCTGATCGGATTCGCCTTTGTTGGGGAATGGGTGTTCAGGATGCTGGGCGTCACCATTGATTCATTCCGTATCGCCGGCGGGCTTTTGCTGTTCATGGTGGCCGTAGACATGTTGTTCGCCCATCAAACCCCCCTGCGCCGCACCACGCCTACGGAAACCGAAGAAGCCATTCAGCGCCACGATATCTCCGTCTTTCCGCTCGCCATCCCGTTGATTGCCGGCCCGGGGGCCATGACCACGGTGGTAC
>JBLHLO010000195.1:0-4886 GCA_047621105.1 Alphaproteobacteria bacterium | reverse complement strand
GCAGGCCGCTGCATTCGGCGTCAGCTTCAAGGAAGGGGGCCGCCAGATCGAGTATGAAGACCAGGACCCATACATTCACAAACTGTATCTAGAAGAGCTCGTCAAACACGGCGGGACCTGCCGGATGAGTGAGTATATGGACGACTCGATCCTCTTAAAAAAAATGGGCGAAAGCGTCGACGCGTAAAGCTTATATCCGCGCCAGATAGACGGTCTGGGTGAAGTTGTTGTCCTGAAGCGGATTGTGGAAGGTCACCGGTTCGGCGCGCGCTTCGGCAAAGACGCTCGCAAGCCGCGCCGTGAACGCTTCATCGGGAAGTTCATTCGACCACAAACCAAAGATGCCGCCCGGATGCAGATGGGTGGCAAGCTTTTCCAGCCCCGCGGGCTGGTAGAATCCGGCATTCCCTGGATCGAGCAGGAAATTCGGCGAATGGTCGATATCGACAAGAATGGCATCAAACCGTCGCGACGGCGCCGCAGGATCAAATCCCGCTTGCGAAGCGGACAAGCCAAAAAAATCGCCGCACACAAACCGGCAACGCCGATCATTCGTCAGCCCGATGCCCAGCGGCAGTAGCCCACCTTCATGCCAATCGATCACTGCTTCGAGCGCCTCAACCACGATAAGGGATTTAACTGCGACGTTTTCCAGCACCGCTTGTGCGGTATAGCCAAGGCCAAGCCCCCCAACCACGATATCAAACCGGTCTCCGGACAATTCCGCCAGACCCAACCGAGCCAGAGCAATTTCCGATGCGGTGAATAGGCTGGACATCAGAAACTCTTCGCCCAGCTTGATCTCGAAGACATCGACATCCAGCGACAATTCCCGGCGACGGCGCAGGCTCAATGCACCGATCGGCGTCTCCCGATAATCAAGTTCTTCAAAGAGGGGGCTCATCGGGCTCGCTTTCTATGCTAAGGCGCAGGGGAGTCGCATTGTTGCGTCAATAAGCCCCCTTCTCAAGCATCCTTGGCCGTTGCCGCCCTGCCCCACTGCCTTTACAGTGTGCCGACAAAAATAAAGTCAAAATATACTTTGGGAGGATTTCACGTGAGACTGATCTCATATCGCACCAAGAATAGCACAGGCGTTGGCGTCATGACCGACGACACGGGTTTCATCGCTCTTGATAAAGCCGCCCCCGATCTGCCGAAGACGCTACGCGGCCTTTTGGAATTGAAGGACGGACTGACGCGCGCGGCAAAAAGCGTCGAAGGCCAATCCGCCACTCATAACATCAATGATGTCACCCTGGATGCGGTGATCCCTAATCCCGCTGCGATCTGGTGTGCAGCGCTCAATTATTCAGCCCATCAGGAAGAGGTCGGCCGCGGCCGGTCGGAATACCCCGAGGTCTTTATGCGCACCCCCGCCTCCTTGGTCGGCCACAAACAAGCCTTGGTGGCGCCTTATGGCGAAGGGGTAAAACGCTTTGATTTTGAGGGCGAATTGGTTGCCATTATCGGCACGGGCGGGCGTCATATCGCCGAAGACAAGGCCCTATCCCATGTCGCCGGCTATGCGGTCGGCAATGAGGGATCGGTGCGCGACTATCAGCGCCACAACCGCCAATACGGCATCGGCAAAAGCTTTGATGCCTCCGGCAGTGTCGGGCCGTGGATGATGACAGCTGATGAATTTGGCGACCCTTACGCCCAGAGCATCATCACCCGCTCCGGTGGCATCGAAAAACAGAACTGTTCTGCCGGCCTCATGCTGGCCAAGGTCGAAGAGATCATCGCCTATCTCTCCAAGGGTTATCATTTCCAGCCCGGCGACATGATCTTTACCGGCACCCCCGCCTCGCTCCCCGAGACGACCAAACTGATGCAGCCCGGCGACGTGGTGGAAATTGAAATCACCGGGTTAGGCGTGCTGGAAAATAGCGTCGTGCAGGGAGATCCCGCGTAGCGGCTCCCCTACGTCGATTTTAAAAGTCAGAGATGGTTGGCGCGCCCCTTAGATAATTAGGGCGAAAACAAGGGCGCGCCAGACCAATTAAAGACCCATTTTATAAATGTTGTTGACGTTGTCGCGGCCAATCTTGCGCTGCACTTCCGGCGAGATACCTTCGCAATTTTCTTCGAAGATCGGTTCGGAATTCGGCCATACGGTTTGGAAGTGTGGATAGTCGCTCGACCAATAGAAATTATCCTCCCCGTAATAGGGGGTGGTCAGCACCGTGGCCCGGCTGTCTTCGAAATCCATATAGACGTTTTCCCGCAAATATTCGCTGGGCCAGCGTTTATTGAGATTGCGATCCCGGTCATAGGTGGCCAAGCGCCCGACCCGGTAATCAACCGATTCCACGACCGTAGCGGCATCGGCCATCTGGAATTCGGAACAGCAGACCTTGAGCGACGGGTAACGGTCAAAAACGCCCGAGAAAATCAAATTACTGACAAATGCCCAGGCCGCCATGGGACCACCGAAGCGGTTACCTTCGAATTCCGAACGGATGATATATTCACGGGGTTCGGTTTTACGCTTTTCCATGCCATGGAGCTCCATAGAACGCCCCTGGCTCGAATTCGAATGCACGGTGAGCGGAATATCCAGCTCCACCGCAGTGGCCCAGAGCGGCTCATAAATTTCTTCATAATAACCGCTGCCAATGATCGTTGTCGGCAGATGGACCGTCTTGCAGCCGCGCTTGACGTATTCTTTCATGTCGGCCACTGCGGTTTCCATATCGAGAACCGAAATCATCGGTGCCGCGAAAATCCGCTTCGGCGCATAGCTCGCAAAATCGAGGATCCATTCATTATAGGAGCGGAAAATGGAGCGCTGAAGCTTGGCGTCTACCAGATGGTAATTGTAGCGCGCCCAACTGGCGAAAATGATCATCGCCTCGACATTGTCTTGGTCGAGCGCCTTGCAATAGGCGGCCGGTTCCCAATCTTCTTTATGGTCTTCGTAGCGGTAATTTTCTCGGAAGTCGGAGACCTTCTGCTTGAAGCCTTCCGCATCGTCGTAGACCGACATATTTTTGCGGCCTTCTGGCTTTTCGACCACATGGCCCAGGGCGAAATAGCCGACCCGCATCGGTTCCAGCCCTTCCATGAGGAACCACAATCCCTTGCCCAACCCGTCCGGGTTATCGACGACCCTTGGGGCCTTGTCGCCATATTCCTTCTGGCAGCGCAGGAAGGCATCGGAATGCTCCGTAATATGGCAATCCCCGGATATGAGCTTAAAATCCAGCATGGTCTTTCCCTTCCCAATATACTTAGTTTTTATTTTCTACATTCTAATCTGGTTCATTTCCAATACAACCCCGACTCCCGCCCCCAGCCCCAATATTGGCCCCTGGACTCTACGCTCCTCATCTCTCATGTCCTCATCAGGACCCGGCAAGCCTATTTTGCGATTTTCATTCCTGTGTTAGGCTTTTACGATATTCAAGGCTTGGAAATGTGCCGATAAGGGCGCCAAAACACCTAGGGAGGCCAATATGAATTTAATCTCACGCACGATAAAAGGGCTGTCGTTGGGCGGCCTCGGTGCCGCAGTGGGTATGGCAAGCATCGCCGTATCGCCGGCTGCGGCTGATGCCATTTCAGACTTCTACAAAGGCCAGAACATGACGCTGTTCGTCGGTTCGGCGCCGGGCGGCGGCTATGACCGCTACGGCCGTCTGGTTGGACGCCACATCAACCGGAATATCCCCGGCAAACCGGGCTTGGTCGTCAAGAACATGCCGGGTGCCAGCGGCTTGGTGCTCGCCGCACACATGTATCACAAGGCACCCAAGGACGGCAAAACCATCGCTGGCGTGCACAACACGGTCGTCACTCAGGAAATTCTAGGCCGTGGTGCCCGCTATAAATCAGTTGGTTTCAACTGGCTCGGCAGCGTCAACCAACTGACCACCGTCTGTATCGCGTCCAATAAATCCAAGGTGCAGTCCTGGCCTGACGCTAAGAAAATGCCTTTCGTGGTTGGCGGCACCGGCGCCGATTCCTCGTCAACCAACCTGGTGCCTGCATTCCTAAAAACGCTAACCGATGGCAAGATCAAAATCATTAAGGGCTATCCCAGCACCTCTTCCGTGATCCTCGCCATGGAACGCGGCGAAGTGGACGGAATATGCGGTCTCGGTTGGGACAGCCTCAAGGCTCAGGCCTTTGATCAACTTCGGGACGGAAAAATCAAGGTCATCATCCAGGTTGCCAAACAGCCCCATTCTGAACTCAAGGGCGCGCCCTTCGTGATGGACATGGCCAAATCCCCCGATGACGTTCGGGTGCTGGAATTCCTGGTGGCACGCCAATACATGGGCCGGCCCTATCTCACTCCGCCAGGCGTACCTGCTGCGCGCGTCAAGGCATTGCGGGCGGCTTTCGATGCCACCATGCTTGATCCCAAGTTCGTGAAAGATGCCAAGAAGGTGCGCACCCCCCTTTCGCCGATTGACGGCAAGGAAGTCACCGCACATATCAAGCGGCTCTTCGCGACACCCAAATCGGTCATCGCGCGGGCTAATGAGGCGAGCAAGCTCAAGGCCGGCGATGTTTCCAAGGCCAAACTGAACTGGCTTGTTGTCAAAGGCACCAAGATCGAGCGCATCAAGAAGCGCAACGTCTACTTTAAGGATGGCGGCAAGACCGTCCAAGCCGGCTCCAGAGGCGCCAAGATTTTTGTCAATGACAAGAAAGTTAAGCGCAAGGCACTTAAAGCTGGCATGATGTGTGATATCACCTACCTCGGAGATAAAGACTCGGCCAAAACTTTCAAATGCACAAAATAAGGCCTTGTCCGGCCATTTCGGGCTAAGCCCATAGACCAAAAGCCCCCCGGAAACGGGGGGCTTTTTTGGTTGGGGGATAGAATTTTCAATGCTCGGGGGCAGCCAAGGTCAAGTCTGACCTCAAGCTCT
>JBLHLO010000194.1:0-4903 GCA_047621105.1 Alphaproteobacteria bacterium | reverse complement strand
CGGCGGGCATTTTCGAGAAATTGCATCCCCACTTCGGTCAAGCTGAGGCGCCGCGTTGTCCGATTGAACAAGCGCACGCCCAAACGATCCTCAAGGGCTGTTACGGCCCGGGTGACCGCCGGTGGGGATACATGCAACCGCTCTGCCGCGCGCACAAAGCTATTGGCGTCCGCGACGGCGGTGAATATCTCCATTTCCCGAAAACGGTCCATTTAATTATTCCTATATATGGAAGAATAAATTATTTATTTAGAATATTCTTTCTATAAAAGAAATCACCTACCTTCCTGACTGTCAGTCGCCACCGGGGCGGCAAACATTCACCCGGAAGGAAAACCATCATGTCCCGCATTGAAGTCATCGACCCCCAAACCGCCACTGGTGAAGCCAAAGAACTGCTCGACAATGTTCAAACGGCCCTTGGCGGAGTGCCCAATTTCATTCGTGTCCTTGCCAACTCTCCAGCAGCCTTGAACAGCTTTCTCGGTCTCCACAGCATCACTGATGCCGGGGAACTCGACGCCAAGACGGGGGAACGCATCGCCCTCACTGTCGCCGAGCAGAATGGTTGCCAATATTGCGTTTCGGCCCATACGGCGATTGGCCGCAAAGCCGGTCTCGACAATGATGAAATCCTGGCCAACCGACAAGGCACGTCATCTGAAGCAAAGGCAGCTGCCGCGCTCGCCTTTGTCCAAGCGCTGGTCGTCAACGCAGGCCAAGTAACCAAATCGGAATTCGACGCTGTCCGCGCCGCAGGGCATTCCCATGGGGATATTGTCGAAATCATCAGCCATGTCGCGCTGAATATTTTCACCAACCTCTTAGCAAAAGAGACACAGGTAGAAATCGACTTTCCGGTTGTCGAGCTCAAGAAAGCCGCCTGACCGGAAATAGAACACGATCATAAAAATGCCCTGGGGTCGCCGGTTAGGAAGCATCCTCTCCCGCCGGCGGCCCCGGGGAAACATCAGAGGCAATGCCATGTCTTCTCGCCCTCCCCTACCCCCATTCACTCAGGAAACCGCGATATTGAAAGCACGCATGGCTGAAGATGCCTGGAACACGCGCGACCCCAAACGCGTTGCAGGTGCCTACACCATTGATAGCCAATGGCGTAACCGGTCAGAATTTCCCACCGGACATGCCGAAATCATCGAATTTCTCAAACGCAAATGGGCCCAAGAATTAGACTATCGCCTCATCAAGGAACTCTGGGCTTTTACCGACAACCGGATCGCCGTGCGTTTTGCTTATGAATGGCATGACGCCAACGGCAATTGGTTTCGCGCCTACGGCAATGAAAACTGGGAGTTTGATACCCAGGGACTGATGCGACGGCGGTTCGCAAGCATCAACGACCTATCGATTCATGAAAACGAGCGGAAGTTTCATTGGCCGTCCGGCCCACGGCCAGTGGACCACCCTGGCTTATCAGACCTTGGCTTGTGAAGGAGAGATATCATGGGACATAAATTCGCGGAAATTGCCTTCACTGAAAGCGTCAAACAGGTCCAAGAAGCCCTGGGCAGCCGCGCCGCCTATAGCCGCATGGAAACAGGCGATGATTCAAACGGTCTTCTAAGCCAGCGTGAAAGCACATTCATTGAAGCACGGGATAGCTTCTACATGGCCAGTGTCAGTGAGACCGGCTGGCCTTACGTGCAGCACCGGGGCGGCCCTGTCGGATTTATCCGCGTACTGGATGCGACAACCATTGGTTTTGCCGATTTTCGCGGCAACCGCCAATATGTCAGTACCGGAAACCTGATGAAGGATGACCGCATTTCGATGATCTTTATGGATTATCCGAATCGCGCCAGGCTGAAACTTCTTGGCCGGGCGCGGCTCATCGCGCCGGAAGAAGCGGGCATATTGGAAAGTCTCGAACTGCCTGATTACCGCGCGCGGGTCGAACGCGGCTATCTGATCACCATCGAAGCCTTCGACTGGAATTGTCCACAGCACATCACGCCGCGGTTCACCCAGGAAGAAGCCGAAACATTGCTGCATTAATCAATGGAGAGCGCCCAGAAAAAGGCCGGGCGGGAGATATGTCCGGCCCGGCCCAACGTTACATACTCAGGATCAGCGAGAGATACCCTGGCTTGCAGCTTCTTCAATCATCTTCAAGACCTTGGGCGGCGACATGGGTAGTGACCGCGGTCGTACGCCAACGGCCGCATAGACCGCATTGGCAACCGTCGCCAGCGTGGGCACCACGGGCACCTCACCCACCCCGCGCAATCCATACGGATGCATGGGATTAGGCACTTCGACGATCTTCGTGTCGATCATCGGCATGTCGGAAGCCACGGGAATACGGTAATCAAGGAAGCCCGGATTCTCCATGATGCCATCCTTGTTATAGATGTATTCCTCATTCAGCGCCCAACCAATGCCCTGCACGGCGCCGCCCTGAAACTGACCTTCCACCTGTAGGGGATGGATCGCCTTACCGGCATCCTCGACCACCGTGTAGCGGACGATTTTGACATAGCCGGTCTCCTTGTCCACTTCCACATCGGCGATATGGACACCGAAGCCCGGGCCCGCGCCCGTAGCGTTAATTTCCGCGTGTCCGGCGATTGCGCCGCCGGTCTCGCCCGCTTTTTTGGCGATATCGGCAATCGACAGTGGTTCGAAATCCCCCACATTGGTGCTCGCCGGGCGAACAAAGCCGTCTTCGAACACCACGCTGTCTTCGGGCACGTCCCACATGATGGCCGCGCGTTTGCACAATATTTTGATCGCATTGCGCGATGCCCGCACTATGGCCATCCCCGCAGAGAAGGTCACGCGGCTCCCCACCGTGGAATGATTGTAGCCGAGCGAACTAGTATCGCCGATGATCGGCCGAACCTTGGAGACATCGATCCCCAACTCTTCCGCCGCCATCATGGCAATCGACCCACGCGAACCGGCAACATCAGGATTGCCCAGCATCAGATTGACCGAGCCATCAGGCGTGATATTGAGAGAGGCCGTCGTTTCCCCGCCCCGGTTGAACCAAAACCCACAACCGATACCGCGTCCCTGATTGGGGCCGAGCGGCGCCGAATAATGTGGATGAGCCTTCGCCGCCTCAAGGGTTTGAACAAAGCCAACCGGCCCGAAGGTCGCGCCATAGATGGTCTTATGGCCTTCTATGGCGGCATTTTTGAGCCGGAGGTCGATCGGATCAATTTTCAGCTTTTCGGCAATTTCGTCGATCACACTTTCAACACCGAATACGATTTGCGGCACACAAGGCGCGCGGAAGGCGCTGACCTTCGGCCGGTTCGACACCACTTCGTAACCATAGGCTCGGACGTTTTCGATAACGTACCGGGTGAAGATGGCTTGTGGCGCGTTAGTGTAAGCAGAGCCTGTGAACGGCCCGGTCTGGAAGTACGCTTCCGCTTCGGCAGCGACGAACTTACCTTCCTTGGTGACCCCGATCTTGATACGCGAATGGGTACCGGCAACGGGGCCAGTGGACCGGAAGACTTCCGTCCGGGTCAGGGCGATCTTCACCGGCCGATTGGCCTTACGCGACAGCACGATGGTAAGCGGTTCCGCATAAAGGGTGGTCTTGCCACCGAAGCCACCACCCAGTTCGGACGTGGTCACGCGAATGCGTGAAATATCCATTTTCAAAATGGCCGCCAACCGTGAACGATAGACAAAATGTGCCTGGGTACAGCACCACAGTTCCACCTGGCCATCTTCGGTATAATTTCCAACACAGGCCTGGGGTTCGATATAACCCTGATGCATGGGCTTGGTATCGAATTCACGCTCAATAACAAGGTCCGCCTGCTCAAATCCTTTTGCCACATCGCCCTGGGCCCATTCGGCGCGCTCTAAGATGTTGGTCGGCTTGTCCGGGGCATTTTCCATACCCTTGGTCCGCATATTTTCATGCAGGATCGGGGCATCGGGCTTGATGGCGTCCATCACCTCGATCACATGGGGCAGAACTTCGTATTCCACCTTGATCAGCTTGAGCGCCTTCTTGGCGATTTTTTCGGTGGTTGCTGCCACCGCCGCGACGGCATGGCCATCATAGAAAACTTTTTCCCGCGCCATGCAGGTGTAGCTGGCGTCACGCATGCCGCCGGGTGGCAGATCAGGGAAATCGTCCCGCGTCACTACCGCTTTGACGCCGGGCAGGGCTTCAGCGGCGGAAATATCGATGGATTTCAAAATCGCATGGGCATGGGGGCTGCGCAGGATTTTGCCCACCAACATGCCCGGCAAATGCAAATCAGCGCCGAATTTGGCGCGCCCGGTGACCTTATCCACGCCGTCGGGCTTGATTGGCGTCGTGCCAACCACCTTGAGCTTCCGCGTCGGATCATAGGCCAGATCACTGAATTCACCATTTTCTACGGACGGGGAGCCATGTTGGGGACCGTGATCATCGTCATTTTCATCAATCAATGCTTTCGGGTCTTTGGTTGCCATAATCAGCCCTCTCTCATTTCTGCTGCCGCCGCCTGAACGGAACGGATAACTTTGTCATACCCAGTGCACCGGCAGAGATTGCCCGCCAGCCAGAAACGAATCTCGGTTTCGGTAGGGTCGGGATTTCTCTTAAGTAAAGCTTTAGCTGCGATCAAAATGCCCGGCGTGCAGATACCGCATTGCAAGCCGTTCAACGCCAGAAAATTTTGCTGAAGAGGGTGTAACTTTTCCCCATCGGCCATACCTTCAATGGTTTCGATCGATTTCCCATCGGCCTCCACGCCCAACACCAAGCAAGAGCAGACCAACCGTCCATCCAGCATGACACTGCACGCCCCACAGTCACCGGTGGCGCAACCTTCCTTGGTGCCGGTCATTAACAATTCGTCGCGCAAGACGTCCAGAAGAGTCTGTTCCGTATCGCAAAGCACTTCGTATTCATCACCGTTGACGG
>JBLHLO010000193.1:0-4920 GCA_047621105.1 Alphaproteobacteria bacterium | reverse complement strand
TGCAAAGGCATAAGGTTTTGACGTCAACGCCCCGACCGGACATAGATCGATCATATTGCCCGACAATTCCGACGTAATGGCATTACCGACATAGGTGCCGATTTCCATATCCTCACCGCGGCCAGTGGCCCCTATTTCCTCAACACCGGCCACTTCCGTCGCAAAACGCACACAACGCGTGCAATGGATACAACGCGTCATCTCAGTCGCGATCAGCGGACCAAATTCCTTGTCTTTAACCGCGCGCTTATTTTCAGCAAAGCGCGACCGGTCGAAGCCATAGAACAACGCCTGATCCTGAAGGTCGCATTCGCCGCCCTGGTCACAGATTGGGCAATCAAGCGGATGGTTGATGAGCAACATCTCCATCACGCCACGCCGGGCCTTTTTGACCATCGGGCTATCGGTTTTGATCACCTGGCCCTCAGCCACCGGCATGGCACAGGACGCCGCCGGTTTGGGGGGGCCCGGTGCAATTTCAACGAGGCACATGCGGCAGTTCCCGGCGATCGATAGCCGTTCATGATAGCAAAAACGGGGGATCTCCTTGCCTGCCTGCTCGCAGGCCTGAAGCACGGTCATGCCGGCCTCAACCTCGATCTCCACGTCGTCTACGGTAACTTTAGGCATCGCTTCCCTACCCTGCCTTACGCCGCAACGCCACTGCGGCGTTTAATGCGATCTTCGATCTCACCGCGAAAATGTCGAATCAATCCTTGGATCGGCCAAGCTGCGGCGTCACCCAACGCACAAATGGTATGGCCTTCGACCTCGGTCGTGACTTCCAGCAACATGTCGATTTCCTCGATACGCGCGTCACCAGTCACCAAACGTTCCATCACCCGCCACATCCAACCGGTGCCTTCGCGGCATGGCGTGCATTGGCCACAGCTTTCATGCTTATAAAATTTCGATAGCCTGGCGATGGCGCGAACAATATCCGTCGATTGATCCATGACAATGACCGCCGCCGTGCCGAGGCCGGATTTAACTTCCTTCAACGCATCAAAATCCATCAGCACCGAATCACAGATGGATTTTGGGATCACCGGCACTGAAGAACCGCCCGGAATAATTGCCAGCAAATTGTCCCAGCCGCCCCGCACGCCGCCGGCGTGTTTTTCGATCAGTTCCCTCAATGGAATCGACATGGATTCCTCAACCGTGCAGGGCTCTTCCACATGGCCGGAAATACAAAATAGTTTCGTACCGCTGTTATTGGGCCGTCCAAAGCTGGTGAACCATGATGCGCCCCGGCGCAAGATCGTCGGGGCAACGGCAATCGTCTCAACGTTATTGACTGTGGTCGGGCAACCATAAAGACCCGCACCGGCCGGGAACGGCGGCTTCAAACGTGGCTGGCCCTTCTTGCCTTCCAGGCTTTCCAGAAGGGCGGTTTCCTCACCACAGATATAGGCGCCCGCCCCACGATGGAGGTAGAGGTCAAAGTCGAAGCCGGAGCCACAAGCATTCTTACCGATCAATCCCGCGTCATAGGCTTGGTCGATGGCCGCCTGAAGGTTTTCACCTTCGCGGAAGAATTCGCCGCGAATATAGATGTAGCAAGCATGCGCGTTCATGGCGAAGGATGCCAGGAGCGCGCCCTCGACCAGCTTGTGCGGATCGAAGCGCATGATCTCGCGATCCTTACAGGTCCCGGGCTCACCCTCGTCGGCATTGATGACCAGATAGTTTGGACGGCCGTCTTTCGGTTCCTTCGGCATGAAGGACCATTTGACGCCGGCCGGGAATCCCGCGCCGCCACGACCACGCAGACCGGCTTCTTTCATCTCTGAGATAATCCAGTCGGCGCCCTTGTCCATAACGGCCTTGGTGCCATCCCAGTCACCGCGCTTACGCGCGCCTTCAAGGCCCCAGTCGCCCAAACCATATAAGTTCGTAAAGATGCGGTCTTTATCAGCGAGCATGATCAGGTCTTTGCCTCTTTAAGGGTCTTCGGTCCCGATGCCGGCGCCGCACCAGGGCGGCCAATCCGCGATCCTGGTTTGGGCTGACGGCCCGCTTTTATATCTTGAACGATTTCGCGCGCTGCTTCCGGCGTCAGATCTTCATAATAGTCATCATCAATCTGGAACATCGGTGCATGGACACAGGCACCCAGGCATTCCACCTCCCGCAGCGTAAAAGCACCGTCCGGTGACGTGCCCCCCAGTTTGACACCAATTTCATCTTCAAGGGCCGCAACGATCGTTTCGGAGCCTCCCAACCAGCATGGAGTCGTCGTGCAGACCTGTATACAGGCGCGGCCCGTCGGCTCGAGATTAAACATCGTATAAAAAGTTGCCACTTCCCATGCCCGGATTTCAGCCATGTCGAGCATTTCAGCAACATGAATTACAGCAGCACGCGGCAGCCAACCGCCCGCTTGGCGCTGAGCAAGGTCGAGCAAGGGAATAACGGCGCTCCTTTGCCGTCCGGCCGGATATTTCGCAATCATCGCCTCGGCCGCGGCCTTATTTTCCGCGGTGAAGGCAAAATCACGGGGCTGGTCGGTCATCGGTCGATCTCCCCGAACACGATATCGAGCGAGCCAATGATCGACACAACATCGGCCAACATATGGCCCTTTGAGAGGAATTCGAGTCCCTGTAAATGGGCAAAGCCGGGCGCGCGAATCTTGCAGCGATAGGGCTTATTGGTGCCGTCTGAAACGATGTAGGTGCCGAACTCACCCTTAGGGGCCTCGACCGCCGCATAGGCCTCACCGGCAGGCACGTGATATCCCTCGGTATAAAGCTTGAAGTGGTGAATCAACGCTTCCATGGAATGCTTCATTTCGGACCGCTTGGGTGGTGCAATTTTGTTATCATCGACCATCACCGAACCTTGCGGCATGTCGGCAATGGCCTGACGAATGATGCGTAGGCTTTGACGCATTTCTTCCATCCGCACAAGATAACGGGCGTAGCAATCGCCGGTCTTACCTACCGGCACATCGAACTGCATCTGCGCATAGACATCATATGGCTGGGCTTTACGCAAATCCCAGGCGGTGTTTGACCCCCTCAACATGGGGCCGGTGAAACCCCAGTCGATGGCGTCACGCGCCGATACGATACCGATATCGACCGTGCGCTGCTTGAAAATGCGGTTTTCGGTGAGCAGGCTCTCGACATCGTCGAGATGCGGTTCGAAGCCATCGCAAAAGGTCAGAATATCATCCGTCAACCCAGCAGGCAGGTCGAGATGCACGCCACCGGGCCGAAAATATGCGGCATGGAGACGCGCCCCAGAAGCGCGCTCGTAGAATTCCATCAGCTTTTCGCGTTCCTCAAAACCCCACAACAATGGTGTCATGGCGCCGACATCAAGGGCCATGGTGGTGATGTTGAGAATATGATTGAGGATACGGCTAATTTCCGCGAACAAGACGCGGATATATTGAGCCCGCGGCGGCGCGGTGATACCGAGCAGTTTCTCCACCGTCAAGGCATACGCGTGTTCCTGAGACATCGGTGCCACGTAATCGAGCCGGTCAAAATACGGCACTGCCTGAAGATAGGTTTTATATTCGATGAGCTTTTCGGTGCCCCGGTGTAACAGGCCAATGTGCGGATCGGCACGCTCGACCACTTCACCATCCATCTCCAGCACCAGGCGCAGCACGCCGTGAGCCGCAGGATGCTGTGGTCCAAAGTTGAGAGTAAAATTTTCGATCTGTTGCTCAGCCATCAGGATTTCCCCCCTGATCTTTCTTTTGGGGCCTTAGTTTCTTCGGCCTTTTCATCGCCGGGCAAAAGGGCGGCATGCGCCTCCTCCGCCCCTTCCCACGGGCTCAAAAAATCAAATGTGCGAAATTCCTGGGTCAGCTTGACGGGCTCATAGACAACCCGCTTCTGGTCATCGTCGTAACGCACCTCAACATAACCGGTGAGCGGAAAATCTTTGCGCAGTGGATGGCCTTCAAAACCATAATCCGTGAGGATGCGACGCAGGTCAGGATGAGCGGCGAACAAGATACCATACAGATCCCAAGCCTCACGCTCGAACCAGGCAGCGGCCGAAAACACACCCACCACTGATGGCACGGGCGTCACTGCATCGGTCGTGACCTTAATCCGAACACGATGATTCTGGCGCAGGCTAAGCAAGTGATAGACCACATCGAAGCGGTCCTCACGCGCAGGCTGATCAACACCGCACAGATCGATCAACTGGCTTAAATGGCAATTAGTGTCGTCACGCAATTGGGTCAGAACTTTGACGATCGACTCCCGACGAACGGAAATCGTGAGTTCCCCCAATGCCAGGGCAACCTCGAGCACGTCCTGATCGAGCAGAGTCTCAATATATTCACCGAGCTCCTTAAGAGCCTCGAACTGTTCCTGACGGTCGTCCATCTTTACGCGGGTTCCCTGGGCCTACCGGAATAACGTACCGGTACGCCGGATTTTCTTCTGCAATTGGAGAATGCCGTACAGCAGCGCCTCCGCCGTCGGCGGGCACCCAGGCACATAGACATCCACCGGTACGATGCGGTCACACCCGCGCACGACGGAATAGGAATAGTGATAATAGCCGCCACCGTTCGCGCAAGACCCCATGGAGATCACCCAGCGCGGCTCAGCCATCTGGTCATAAACACGCCGGAGCGCAGGAGCCATCTTATTGGTCAGCGTGCCAGCAACAATCATCACATCGGATTGGCGTGGGCTTGGGCGAAAGACAATACCGAAACGGTCCAGATCATACCGAGAAGCGGCAGTCTGCATCATTTCAACTGCGCAGCAGGCAAGGCCAAAGGTCATCGGCCAGAGTGAACCGGTGCGCGCCCAATTGACCAAGGCGTCGAGGTTAGCAACGACAAAGCCCTTGTCTTGCAGTTCATGGGCAACACCCGCAACCACCTGATCCTGGTCCGAATTTGTGGCCGGTCCCGCAGGCAGAGACCCGCCCGAC
>JBLHLO010000192.1:0-4948 GCA_047621105.1 Alphaproteobacteria bacterium | reverse complement strand
ACTCTGGCAACGCCTGAGCGAAGTTAAACAGCCACTATTGATGATCTATGGACGTGAAGACCGCGCCCGGGCAGCCGACCGCTTCCAACTACTTAAGGAAAAAGAACCCGGCCTCAATATGCATCAGGCCGAAGGCTGTAAACATCTGGTACCCTGGGACGCGGCGGATATGTTCCACCGCCTTGCGGTACCGTTCCTGCAAAACCAATAACGATCATTCCATCCGGATATGAAAACCGGGTTCGTCAAATAAGGAGAGCATAAAATGGCCTTACAGCCGACAAAAATCGAGGTGAACAACGCCGTCTTCTCACTGCCCTATCATGTCGCCAAAGAGATGGGCATCTTTGAAGAAGAAGGACTTGACGTCACCCTGGTCCCCGCCGGCTCAGGGCGCGACCGCGACAAGGAAGTGCCCGACACACCGATCGAAGACCCCGCCGCCGTCACATCCTATGGCTGGCACGAAGGCATCGAAAAGGGCGAGTTCTCCATGTACCGCGCCTGCGAATGGGGCCAGATCCGCCGCACCCAGGACAGCTGCCAGGACGCGCGGGTCGTCACCAAGCGCGCCGCCGTCGCCACCCAGGCACTGATTGTCACCGGCGACAGCCCCTACAATATTCCGCCGGACCTGCGCAACGTGCTGGTCGGCGTC
The DNA here is from genome assembly GCA_047621105.1 of Alphaproteobacteria bacterium. Lineage (GTDB taxonomy): Bacteria > Pseudomonadota > Alphaproteobacteria > SMXQ01 > SMXQ01 > WHSO01. Next base: position 4,290 of record JBLHLO010000192.1, on the reverse strand, counting down.
AACATGCACGCGGGTTCGCATTACATCAGCCTCGGCATGCTGGGCGGCTATATGAATAAGGACGAGGTCCGGGTCGGCCATGTGGGCGGGCCCAAGCAGCGCCTCCAATACCTCGAAGAAGGCAAGATCGGCGCCGCAGCACTGATGGAACCGTGGATCACCGTCGCCTTGAAGCGCGGGCACAAGATCATCTGCGAGGCCTTTTACGATGGCGCCGAAGTGGCCGTGCCGTCGCTTGCCCCCGACACCTATGCCGCCATCGACCGTTCAGTGCGCCGGGCCGTGGATATCATCCAAAAGGATATCCGCCCCTTTTTCAAATATATGCTCAGCGAAGTGCCGTCCGATATTGCCAAACTTACCGAGGATGATTTTTTCCTCGGCCGTTTCCGCTATATCTATCCGCGGCCCTATACGCCGGAAGAATACGACCACATCTATAATTGGATGGTTGATTGGAACCTGCTCTCGGAAAAGAGCACCTTTGACAAGATCGTCGAAACGAAGGCCAGCGCTTAAAAGCCTGCCTTCTTTACGCGTCCTTACGGAACGCCGCGCACCGATGCAGAACCGCCGGGCGCGGCGTTTCCACTTCCCCATGGGTATCTACCAGCACGTTGAGTCCGCCAGCCTCGGCAGCCTCGGCAATTTCATGGGGCCGCGCCAAGAAATCAGGGTTGGAGGGACGGCCAAAACGTTCATTACCAATGCCGAAAGTTTCATAGATCAGGTACCCGCCCGGTGCCACCAGGGAAATCACCTGGGCCAGGGAGGAGCGGTACAGGTAATTGGTGACGATGACGGCGCGGAATTTCTCCCCCGCAAACGGCCAAGGACTGCCCGATTCAAGGTCCCCTTCCAACGCTTCGAACCCGTCGCGTCCGTCCAAATACCTGAGGCCCGAAATATCCCGATCTACCGCCAACACGACATATTCGAGATCAAGGAGATGACGTGTATGACGCCCACGCCCGGCGGCGAGGTCGAGAATGCGCAAATCACCGGGCCCCAAAGGTTCATAGCGCGCGATGGCATCCTTCACCCAAGGCGACGGTTTGGCCGTTTCATCTGTCATCGGTCTGCGATATTTCCTGGCTAAAAATTTCGATTATCGAAATCTAACCACCCCTAAGCCATTACACAACGCGGGATACGTAAGGGCCTGGCAATGACCCTTGCCCACGACCATCGGCGGTGCCTAAGCTTAAGCATAAAATCCGGTCCAAGAATGCCGGTATTACAACACAGCAGGGAGGCACCAATGCAGAATGTGAGAACCGGTTTAGTTTTAGCCGTGGCAGGCGCGTTTACGTTGGGCACCAGTGCTGCCCAGGCCGCTGATTTTTACAAGGACAAGCAAATAAAACTGATCATAGGCGCAGCGGTCGGTGGCGCATATGACGTACATGGGCGCACCGTTGGGCGGCATATCGGCAATAATATTCCAGGCAAACCGAAGCTGACCATCCAGAATAAAAATGGTGCGGCCAGTCAGATTGCCGCTGCCTATGTCTACGGCATTGCGCCTCAAGACGGGACGGTTCTGACAAACTTGCTCAACACTCTACCTATGCGCCAGGCCATCGGCCGCACGCGCAAGAGTTTCGACATTACAAAATTTCAATGGATCGGCAATGTTACCAATGATGTTTCCGTCGTCACCGTGTGGAATTCTTCCACCGATATCCGCACCATTGATGATCTGAAGAAAAAAATCCTCATCACTGGCTCCACGACCAGTTCGGCGCTCGGCACCGCAATTCCGCGGGCCATGAATTATGCGCTCGGCACGAAATTTCAACTCGTCATGGGTTATAAAGGCGGCCTTGGCGTCGATCAGGCTCTTGAAAAAGGGGAAGTCGCCGCCCGTGCCGGCGCGACCTGGTCGGTCCTGCGCGGCAAATATCCCCATTGGATTCGCGACAAAAAAATCACCGTTATCGCGCAGATCGGTAGCCATCGCGCCATGGGGCTGGAGAACGTTCCCCGCCTTGCCGAACTCGCACAAAATGACGAGCAACGCAGAATCCTGGCTTTCTTCTCGTCCGCCATTGACGTGGGCAAGCCCGCGGCGGTGGGACCCAAAGTACCGGCGGTACGGGTCGCCATCCTCCGCAAGGCCTTTAACGACACCATGAAAGACCCGGCCTTCCTGGCCGATGCCCACAAGCAGGGGCTGGTCATCAGCCCGGTCAGGGGAGAGGATCTGCAAAAGCTCATCTTATCGGTGGTGAATACGCCCGCCCCCATCCTCAAAGCGGCCAATAAAATCTACGGCAAGGTAAAAAAGCGCGGCAAGAAGACGAAAAAGAAGACGTCGAACTAAGCCCGCCAATTTCCGTCATACACGACAGACAAACTCCCGCCCCCATGTGGGGCGGGAGTTTTTTTGCGTCTTGTACGGTGGGAAACGACACCGCCCAACGACGGTGCCGTTTTTGTCTTACAGCCTATTTGCAGGTGAGCGACTTGGCGCGCTGGCCCGGGCCCGGCCATTCCACGGTGCAGGCCATGCCGGCCTTCAACGCGGCACGCTTCGCCGGTTTTCCGTTGATGATGACTTTGGTGCGCGAACCGGAAACGCTGGTCTTTGCCATCTTGCCATTACCCAGCTTGAGCTCGAGCTGACGCCCACCACGGTTCACCTTGACGATGACGGCGGGGACCTTCTCCATTTGGATCTTGGCGACCGTCTTCACGCCCTTGTATTCCATAGCGGCGCGGGCACGCGCGACCATCTCGGGCGGGGTGGCGTAAACGCGGGTCATCATCTGCTGAATCTTGGCTCCCGATACCGGCGACAGTTCAAGGTGCAAGCGCTTGAAGTCACTGGCAAGCTTGGGGTCCTTGACCGCCGCATCGAATGCAGAGCGCATCGCCGCCACACGGTCGGCGGGGACGCCGGGCGGCAGGAAATAGGGCCGCCCCATCACTTGGGGCAGGAAGAACAGGTCCAGCAGATCCTTATCCTGTTGCGACTTGGCAAAATCCCCGATCAGCGGCACGCCCGCCGGGATTTCCGGATGCCGTTCATTGCCCACCAGCACCATAATGTTGATTTTCTTGTCACGCACCCAGTCGGGCCGCTGGCTCATCAGGGATGACCAGGACCAGGAACACCGCCCGGAGACTTCACCGCGTTCCATCGCGACATTGATCCCCACCGCCACGTAGCCGACGACGATCTTGAATTTGGTACCGAGCAGATTATTAAAAATGGCCGGATAGATTTCCGTATCATTGCCATTAGACGCGCCGACGATGAGTTCCTTTTCCATCGCGTCCTTGAAGGTCTTGATCGGGCTGGTGTGCCATGACACGCACACCGACACTTCACTGGCGAGGCTGCCGAGCCAGTTCAGTTTGGTCGCGTCATACTTGATGCCTTTGGGCGCCAGCAACGGCGCGGTGGAAACCGTACGTAACGAGGTAGCAAAAACTGAACCATCGCGGGGCACGGCGCCGCTGGCGATGTAGTTGGTGGCGCGGATGCCGCCGGCCCCTTGCATATTCTGGGCGATGATCGACGGCTTGCCCGGGATATAGCGCATGTAATAACGGGCGAAGGTGCGGGCGTATGTGTCATAGCCGCCACCGGGTGACCCCCCGACGATCATCCGCAACCGCTTGCCCTTATAAAATTTCTCAACCGACTGAGCATTGACCGCCCCTGCCGCGACCACACCAACCGTTGCCGCGACCAAGGCGCGACCCAGAACCTTTGTGAACATTTGCCTCTCCCGTTTCCAGATGGATGCCGGGCGCGCGCCGGGGGGTTCCCCTCAATGCATCCCGGTTCTTAGCCGTTTGGGTGAAGCATAGCCCACCAGCCCCCTCCCGACCAACCGCGCCGAGGATCAGGCAAGGCTGCGCGGGTCCCGTGCTGATCTGTGCTGATCTGTGCGGAGCGGTGTTTTTTGCGTCTTGAGGGGCAGGAAATGGTGCCCAGGGACAGAATTGAACTGCCGACACGGGGATTTTCAGTCCCCTGCTCTACCAACTGAGCTACCTGGGCGCCGAGGGTCGATGGCGCACGGCTAAAGCGCGCGTCGGGCGTTTATAGGGGCATTCTGGGGCCCTGTAAAGACGCAGGGGAAGCCATTTCAGGGACGAATCGGGGGTTAATCCCGATCCTCGCCCTCTTCCCCCAGCCCCTCGCTCATATCATCGGGCGGCTCCACGGCAGGAATGCGGTAGGCCCCCTTGAGCCACAGGCCAAGATCGAGATCGGCACAACGGCGCGAACAAAAGGGGTTATGGATCTGATCCGCCGGCTTGGCGCAGATCGGA
>JBLHLO010000191.1:0-4954 GCA_047621105.1 Alphaproteobacteria bacterium | reverse complement strand
ACCAAGCAGGCTAAGAATTTTTTTGCGGGCCGTGGCCGGCAGCTCGGACCCAGAAGCTTTCTGAGCGGGCTCTTGAGCGGCTTCCTGAGCGGCGCCAGGGTCGGAACGGGGGTCCGCGATTGGCGCGCGCAGCTGTGGCGCCAGCGCCTCCAGCACGTCGTCGGCGCCTTGGATCAGGGTTGCCCCGTCCCGGATCAACCCATTGGTCCCCTGGGACCGGGGATCCAGGGGATTGCCCGGCACGGCCAGAACCTCGCGCCCCTGTTCACCGGCCAGCCGTGCGGTGATGAGTGAGCCTGAGCGCAGCGTCGCTTCGACCACTACGGTGCCGAGCGCTAGGCCGGAAACAATGCGGTTGCGATGGGGGAAATGGCGCGCCGTTGGCTGCATGCCCCAGGGCTGCTCAGAGATCACCGCGCCCCGGGCGACGATATCGTGATAAAGCGCCGTATTCTCGCGCGGGTAGTTGACGTCGACCCCGCCCGCCACCACGGCGATGGTGCCGCTTTTCAAGGCACCGCGATGGGCCGCCGCATCGAGCCCGCGGGCCAGCCCCGAAGCGATAATGAACCCGGCAGCGCCCAGATCGCGCGCCAGCTTTTCAGCAAAGCGCACCCCATTGGCTGAGCCATTGCGCGCCCCCACCATGGCAATGATGCGCTGGGTGAGAAACTGGGGATCGCCCCGCACCGACAGGATCGGCGGCGCATCGGGCAATGCGGCAAGGGGGGCGGGGTAGCTCGCCTCCCCCAGCGCGATTAGCTGCCCGCCCGCCTGGGTGAGGGCCGCCAGCTCGCGTTCGGCCTTGCCGGGACTGCACAGGCGGATGGTGCGTTTGGCCCCGCCGCGTTTGGCGAGATCGGGCAGGGCGTCGAGCGCCGCGGCAGCATTGCCAAACCGATGCATCAATTGGCGGAAGGTAATCGGGCCGACGTTTTCCGAACGGATCAGCCGCAGCCGGTTCAGCCGCTCTGCCGCGTTCATCACTGGGGGTTGGGATTGCGCCGCACACATTCGGCCAGCGTGGGATAAGCTCAGCGCGAAGTCAAGAACATACAGGGAACAAGGGCCTTGAGTCGCTATTCGCCCGGCTGGCTGCGCCCGATCTTCGGCTCTTCGCCTTTGAACAAGCGGCGGATATTGGCTGAGTGGCGCAAGATGACCAGAAGCGCGAGGGCCCCGGCCAGTTCGGCCTCCTGCGGGCCGGCCCAGTAATAGGTATAAAATGGTGCCGCACCCATGCCGATGATCGCCGCCAGCGATGAATAGCGGGTGAGCCCTGCCACCACGGCCCAGGTGACCAGTGCCGCCAGTCCCGCCGGCCAGGAGACCGCCAGCAGCACACCAAAGACCGTGGCCACGCCGCGCCCGCCCCGGAAACGCAGCCACATCGGGAATACGTGCCCGACCACGGCCCCGGCGCCGGCCATTATGGCGGCATCGAGCCCGAAGGCGCCGGCGATCAGGACGGCGGCCCCCCCCTTGGCTCCGTCGAGCAAGAGGGTCGCCAGGGCGATCCCCTTGCGGCCCGTGCGCAGCACGTTTGTCGCCCCGATATTGCCCGAACCGATGGCCCGTATATCACCGAGCCCGGCCGCCTTGGTGAGCAGCAGGCCGAACGGAATAGCGCCCAGCAAATATCCCCCCAGGGCAGCAACGATGAGTGGCCAGGTATAGGCGAGCCCGCCCATCGGATCAGGCATTTCAGGCCTCCCCCATTGTGGACCCGGTAAACACGCGCTTGCCGGCGAAGATGGTCATGGTGCAACGGCCCTGTACCGGGCGGTTATCGAACAGGGTGTTCCTGGATTTTGAAATGAGTTCGCTCTCGCGGATTTTCCACGGCCGGTCGGGATCGATCAGCACCAGATCCGCCTGGGCATCTTTGGCGATGCGCCCGGACTTGAGGCCTAAGATTTTTGCCGGGGCGGCGGTAATCTTGGCAATCGCTTCGGCCAGCCCCAAAACTTTGTTGTGATAAAGCTCCAAGGTGAGCGGGAGCAGTGTTTCCAGACCGGCCGCGCCAGCCAGCGCCTGAGCATAGGGCAGGCGTTTCGAATCCGGGTCTTGGGGAATATGATCAGAGGCGATCATGTCGATCGTGCCGTCCCGCAACCCTTCGGCCACGGCTTTGCGGTCGTCTTCAGACCGCAGCGGCGGCGACAGCTTGGCGAAGGTGCGGTATTCACCGACGGCGGTTTCATTCAAACCGAAATAGTGGGGCGCCGTATCACAGGTGATGCGCAGTCCGCGCGCCTTGGCGGCGCGGATCGCCGCGACCCCGGCGGCGGTTGATACATGGGCCGCGTGATAGCGCCCATTGGTCAATTCAACCAGATGCAGGTCGCGTTCGATCATCATCACTTCGGCGCAAGTGGGAATGCCCTGTAGGCCGAGGCGCGTCGCCAATTCGCCTTCGCTCATTTGGCCGCCACGGGCCAAGGCGGGGTCCTCCGGGTGTTGAATGATCAACGCGTCGAACGCGGTTGCGTAAGACAGCGCCCGGCGCATGAGCACGGCATCGGCAATAGCATGCACGCCATCGGTAAAGGCGACCGCGCCCATTTCCTGCAACAGGCCGATCTCGGTCAGCTTTTCGCCCATGGTGCCGATCGTGAGCGCGCCATAGGGATGGACGTTGATGAGCCCGGTTTCCTGGCCGCGTGCGATCATGAATTCGATCAGCGAGACGTCGTCGATGACCGGCAGCGTGTTGGGCAGGGTGCAGATGGTGGTGATGCCCCCGGTGACCGCGGCGGCGGCGGCGGAAGCAACCGATTCCTTGTGGGTTTCGCCCGGCTCATGCACCAAAACGCGGCCATCCACCAAGCCCGGGGCGAGGACTAACCCCCGGCAATCGACCGCTTCAATGCCATCCGGGGTGCCACCCGTAAACAGGCGGGGACCAAAATCGGCGATCCGGCCATCCTGCACCAGTAACGCGCCCTGTTCGTCGAGCCCGCTCGCGGGGTCGATCAACCGCGCATTGATATAGGCGGTGGGGGTTCCTGCCGCACTCATACGTGGTTTCTCGTGTCGTTAGGGGTGAAGTTGGCGGTGACCGCTTCCAGGCAGGCCATGCGGACGGCGACCCCCATTTCTACCTGTTCGGTAATGACCGAACGTTCAACATCATCGGCGACGGCGGTGTCGATTTCGACGCCGCGGTTGATTGGACCGGGATGCATGATCAAGGCATCGGGTTTGGCGCTGGCCAGCTTGTCGTAATCAAGCCCGTAATAATGAAAATTTTCGCGCAAGGAAGGAACATAGGTGCCATGCATGCGTTCAAGTTGCAGGCGCAGCATCATGACGATGTCGCAGTCTTTCAACCCTTTGCGCATGTCGTGAAAAACTTCGACGCCCATCCGATCGATATCGGTCGGGATTAATGTTGGGGGTCCGATCACCCGCACCCGGGCGCCCATGGTGTTCAGCAGATGAATGTTGGAGCGCGCGACGCGCGAATGGGCGATATCGCCGCAGATGGCGACGATCAATCCGCCGATGCGGCCCTTGCGCCGGCGAATGGTGAGCGCATCCAAAAGCGCCTGGGTCGGGTGTTCGTGACTGCCGTCACCCCCGTTGATGACCGAGCAGGCGACCTTCTGCGACAGCAACTCCACCGCGCCCGAATGGGGGTGGCGCACGATCAGCACATCGGGGTGCATGGCGTTCAGCGTTAGGGCCGTGTCGATCAAGCTCTCGCCCTTATGGACGGAACTGGTGGCCACGGACATGTTGATGGTGTCGGCGCCGAGCCGCTTGCCCGCCAGTTCAAAGGATGTACGGGTGCGCGTCGAATCTTCGAAGAACAGGTTGATCATCGTGCGCCCGCGCAGCAGGTCGGCCTTGTGGCGGCTTCGCGATAGGGCGACGTAGCCTTCGGCACGGTCGAGCAGATAACTGATCTGATCGGGGCCCAGCCCTTCAATGCCTAAGATATGGCGGTGGGGGAAACGGCCGGGCTCGGCGCCGGGCATCACTGGGGGCATCACCGGCGCTGGACTATTTGCCGAATTATTGGTGGCCTGCGCGGACGCAGATGTATCCGCCTCCGTCTGGTGGTGAAAAAAATCATCGGGGGTGAGGTTGACCCCCTGCGCGGCAGCGGCGGCGATCAGTTTAGCGTGATGGCGGGAGGGTATGCTGCCGCCGGTGCCCCCTTTATCCTTGGGGTAGGTCCAGCGATGAACGTTGGAGGGGTGAATGCCGACCATATCGGCGACCGCGTCGGGGCCGCCGCATTTGCGAATGATATGAGCCGCTGGGTCGAGCATGTGGCGAGAGTGCCAAAGCTCAGGCTGGGCCGCAAGCGCTTTTTGCGTTTTTCGCAAAAAATACGCTAGTCATCTATAAAATAAGGTGTTTTAGGCTTAGAAAGCGGGGCTGATAGGGGAAAATCAGGTCGGGCGGCGCATCGCATCGAGGCAGCCTTGCAAGATGACGGCGGCGGCGACTTGGTCGATCGCTTCGCGGCGGCGCTTGCGTCCGAGGTCGGCCTCGATCAGCATCTGTTCGGCGGCGTAGGTGGAGAGTCTTTCATCCCAGAAGGCGAGCGGCAGGTCGATCAGCTTACCCAGATCGTCGGCGAACTGACGTGTCGCCTGGCAGCGCGGACCTTCACGGTCGTCCATGTTGATCGGCAGGCCGAGCACCAGTGCGGCAACCCCTTCCTTGGCGATGACCTCGGCAAGGCGCGCCAGATCGGCTTTCAATTTGGTGCGTTTCACGGTTTCGTAAGGTGTCGCGATCATTCTGCCGGCGTCCGACAGGGCCAAACCGATCGTCTTGGTGCCAAGGTCGAGGCCGAGAACGCGTCCGTTGCGGCTGATGCCGTCGAGCAGGTCTGCAGGCTTGCGGATGGTCATGGTGGGTGTTAAAAAGCCTTGAAAACCAGTTGTTTTTGGGGGATTTCTGCGGGTTTTCGGCAGTTTTCCGAAGCCCTGATCAT
>JBLHLO010000190.1:0-4991 GCA_047621105.1 Alphaproteobacteria bacterium | reverse complement strand
AATAATAATGGGGCGATCCAGCCACCAATAAATAGGGAGAGAGATCAACATGTCCTTTGCACCCATGCCGCCCCAGGCGGCCACGTCCATCAACGACATGCTCGACAATTGCGCCTGTATTGAGCGCGATCAGCATGTCCTCATCCTCGCGGCAAACGACGGCTTGCATGGCGGGACCAATATTGTCGATGAAACGGCGATCGCCTGGATTCAGGCCGGCGTTCAGGCCCGCGGCGCCCATCCCACGGTCATGTGGGTCGATATGCCGGTGCGCCGGACCGTGATCTGGCCAGATATGGATACCCCCGAAACGGTTTGGAAAATTCCCCCGATCGTCCTTGGCGCGATGAAATCGGCGGACCTGCTGATCAGCCATGTCTTTGACCTATCGTCGGAAGAGCATCTGAAGGAATTTCCAAAACTCCTCAAGGATTTGAAACTGCCGATGGTGCGCAATATGGCGTCAACCGCCCCATTACTGTGTAGTGCCTGGGCACGCACTCCGCATGAGTTGATCGCCGAAATCCGCTATCGCACCGCGGAACTAGTCCAGCCGGGAGAACGCTGGGCCGTGACCCACCCCAACGGCACCCATCTCGAAGGCACCGTAGGCGATGCCCCACGTGCCAGCGGCCAATACGCCTATTGGCGCAAAGACGGCTATTACCGCCCCTTCCCTGATGGCATTTATCCCGCCGTCGAACCGGTGGGCGCGGAAGGCGTTTTCATCTTTGATCGCATGATGCCGATCTGGGCCCGCAAGATCGGTCTTCCGCCGAAATTTAGCGCACCGGTCCGCATGTCGATCAGCGACAGCCGCATCACCAAACTGGAAGGCGGCCCCGAAGCCGATATGCTGAGCGCGTTCCTTGTCGAACTGGCCAAGGTTATCGGCGAAGACGATGCCTATACCGTGCGCGCGCCGCATGGCGGCATTCATCCCTCCGCCCTGATCAGCCCTGATGAATGCCCGAGTGAGGATTATCGTGAATTCATTGCCTCGTTCCATCCATCCAGCCTGCACATGCATATGGGCCGGGGCGGCCCCAGTAAAAATTTCCCCTATAATCTGCACACGGCTTGCGAGCTACGCGGCGCAACGCTGACTATCGGCAACCAGATGGTCCATGACGGCGATCGCCTGGGCGTGCTGGATCACCCCAAGGTCAAGGAAGTCGCCGCCCGTTATCCCGACCGGCCGGGGCTTGATGGGGCGCGCTGGCATATGGGTGCCTAAGGTGAAATCCGTCCTCATCACCGGGGCGGCCAAACGTATTGGCCGGGCCATCGCGCTCGGCTTTGCGGCTAAAGGCTGGCACATCTTTGCCCATTATCATGGCTCGGTCGATGACGCCCAAACCCTTGCCGATGACATCACTGCCGCTGGCGGAACGGCAAGCCTCATCCCCGCAGACCTCGCCGATGCAGAGGCGGCCCAGGCGCTTATCGGCGACTGCATAATGGAGCGTCCACTAGATTGCGTAATCAACAATGCCGCCGCTTTTTCTTATGACTTTCCGGGCGCCCTTAACGATGACGTCTGGCAAACCGCGATAGCCGTCAACCTGCGCGCGCCGATCATCATTGGTGAGGAATATTACAACTATGCGAAAAATAATGATCGGCCGAGCCTCATCATCAATATGCTCGACAACAAGGTCTTTGCGCTTAATCCTGATTTCTTTTCCTACACCATTGCCAAAGCCGGCCTTCATGCGGCAACGCAGATGATGGCCACTGCCTTTGCCCCCACTATGCGCGTCTGCGGGTTGGCCCCCGGCATCACCATGATCAGTGGCCGCCAGACAGAGGAATCGTTCAAAAAGGCCCAAACCATCAACCCGCTCGGCCGAGGTTGTGCACTGGAGGACATCGTGAGCGCCGCCCTGTTCATTGCGACGGCACCGTTTGCCAGCGGCGAAACCCTCACGGTCGATTGCGGACAATCGCTTCTCAATCTTCCCCGGGATGTGGCTTTTCTTAATCCTGCTTACCAACGTCCGGCGCCATGACCCGCCCTCCCACATCCGGCTTCACGGTCCGCCACCGTAAAATCATTCTGAAACAATTCACCGTGGGTTGTGAAATTGGCATTCACGCATCCGAACAGGATAAAACCCAGCGGGTCGCCATCGATATCGAGCTGGAATTGGAGCCCATAGCCGGCACTGGAAGCGATGATATCGATCACACGGTCGATTATGACTTCCTGCGCGAAGATATTTACAAACTGATCGCCGATACCAAGTTCAATCTTCAAGAACGACTGTGTGAGGAAATCGTCACGATCTGCCTCACCAAGCCGGGGGTAAATGCCGTCATCGTGCGTAGCTGCAAGCTCGACGTCTATCCAGATTGTGACGGCATTTGCTACGAAATCTCAGCAGCAAAATAAGCACCTTTCCCCACCAGCACCCTTCATGAAACCTGGGGTCAGGCCCAAGGTGGTTTACCCCACCGATAAAGCTGTTTTATAGTTTTAGCCGACCCCAACCACTGTCCAGCTTAAGTCAAAAATATTCAGGGAGATCAATAATGATATTTTCACGACTTACCGGTGCCGCATCCATGCTCGCCCTTGCCACGGCAATCGCCAGCACGGCTTCTGCCGCTTCGGTTGCCGACTTCTACAAGGGCAAGCAAGTCCGGTTGCTCATTAGCTCCAGCGCGGGGGGGGGCTACGATACATATGGGCGAACGACCGCACGTTATCTCAGCAAGCACATCCCAGGGAAACCTAATATTGTTGTTCAGAACATGCCGGGCGCGCGTGGCGTGGTCATGCTGAATTATATGTATTCGAAGGCCAACAAGAATGGCACGTTCCTCGGCCTTGTTCAGCGCGGCGCCCCATTTGAATCCATCATCATGGAAAACAAGCTGGCCAAATTTGATCCGCTGAAATTGAATTGGCTCGGCAGCTTAAACCAAAGCATTTCGGTTCTTTTGAGCTGGAAAGCAGCACCGTTCAAAAGCGTCGATGAACTTTTTGATCCGTCCAATCGCTTGGTCGTGGGTTCTGCCCGTGGTGACGCGGAATTATTCGCGGTCGCGTTGAATAATGTCATTGGGACCAAGGTCAATATCATCTCAAGCTACCCCGGTAATGCCGAAGCCAAACTTGCCATGATCCGTGGTGAAGTCGGCGGCATGGCCGCCATTTCCTATTCTTCGCTGATGGCCCAGCAACCGACCTGGCTCAAGACCGGAACGGTGCGGGCACTGGTTCAATTCGGTGCCAACAAGCATCCTGCGATCGATCCGAAGGTTCCGTTGATACAGGATCTGGCCAAGACGAAAGCCGACAGGGATGCGTTGAATGCCATTTTCATTCGTCAGAAAATGGGCCGACCTGTCCTGACGACACCAGGCGTACCGGCAGACCGGCTTAAGGCGTTGAAGGACGCGCTTGAGGCAACCATCAAGGATAAGAAGTTCTTGAAGGGTGCGGCCAAGCGTAAGCTTGAAGTGAATTTCGTCACGGGCGATGAAATTCAACAAATCTTTAATAATGTTGGAAAACTACCTGCCTCAACCCGGGCACGGGCACGGGCCGCGCTGTCATCGCGTACCTTCGTCACCGACATCAAACTAAAAAAATTCAATACTGCCGGTTGGTCCCTGCAAAAAAAGGGCAAGCGCCAATTGATCGCGTTTAAGGACGCCAGCGGCAAGTTAGTGACCCTGCGTATCCACAACCGGCGCAGCAAAGGCACTATTGCCGGCAAGAAGATGAAGGGTAAAAAGCTCCTGGCGGCCCTCAAAGAAAGGGCGGATAAGGCCTGTTCCATCAGCTATGTGGGTGATGGCGGCAACGTTGTAAAGATCGCCTGCAAGTAGCCTCGTAAGACACGCGAATACCGGGCCCGAATGCCTTGATTGACCGCTTAACTGATGTAATCCGACATCTTGGGTTCGACACCGGCCTTTTTCATTTCATCGATCCATAGGGTGTGAATACGCGGGTCCTGGGCGTCGTATTCAATCTGCATGCCGCCCTCATCGACCGTCTTGGCGAACATCCCATCGGGCCGCCAGATATCCAATTTGCCCTGGGTCATGGGATAGCGCACGCTGCCCATCTGGATTGCCAGATAGCGCGACGGCTCCGGCGAAATATTGAAATGCTGGTGGAACATTGCATCCGGAGGCGCGTAAATGACGCCATGTTCCCAATCGGCCCGGTGAAAATCTTTTTCCCCTCCGTACCACAGCAATGAATAGCCCTTGCCGGTGACCGCATGGATGACCACGCCGTTCTGATGACGGTGCCCTTTCTTATAAGTGCCCGGCGGCATTTCCGAGCAATGGCAACCGACCGAACCGTCCGCCAGGATGAAGCGCATGCTGGTCCCACCGGCGCCACGGGTCGGCATGGCCTTGAGCTCAAACCCGGCCAGGTCCGAAACAAAATTGGTTTCCCATTGATGGCGGCCTTGCAGGACCTCGATATATTCACCCTCACCAGCAAAGTAATTGGTCCCACCTAGGCGGTCGGGAAACTGCATCGGGTTGTCCCAGATGAATTCTTCCCGGCGGTAGAGGTTAAACGGAAAGGTCAAATTGTTGGTGGCGGCCAGGCGCACCGGCTCCGTCCCTGAACCATTAAAATGACGATAGCGCGCATTGAGCGGCACCGAAAAAAGGCTGCGGGGGCCCCATTCAAAACTATGGGTGCCGTCTTCCGTTTCCACAGTGGTCGATCCATGGCCTGCGAGCACATAGATCACTTCTTCGTAAATATGCTGAACCGGCGCGGAGGCTTGCCCAGGCTTCAGTTCGAATAAAAACGTGGTGAGGAAATCGTCGCGGCCCTTAAGGTGAATGATCGCGCCGTTCATACCAAACCTTGCCCAGGGCGCCGCATCGACCTTGAGCATATCAATGGCAAAATCTTCGTGGATGGGCACGCCCTGCCCCTCGGCCCAGTCCAGATAAGGATCGAGGAGAAATTTCCGCTCTTTATCCCGAATGGTCGGCGGATTTTCGAT
>JBLHLO010000189.1:0-5059 GCA_047621105.1 Alphaproteobacteria bacterium | reverse complement strand
GTTGGCGACGTGGTCATGGCCAAGATCACCCAAGCAAGAGATGGACGGCTCGAAGGCCGCGTCCTCTGATGGCGTTCAGTAGTTGGCGCGCGCGTCTTGGTGCCGGACTTAAACGAACATCGGCGGTGCTTATAGATGGCCTTACCGGTATTTTTTCTGGCAAGTGCGTTGATGCCGCAACGCTGTCGGAACTGGAAGATTTGCTGATCACCGCCGACCTCGGCCCAGTGACGGCGGCCCGCTTGGTCGGCGCGGTGCAAAAACAAAAATTTGATGCCGATGCGAGCATTAACGCAGTGGCCGAAGCCCTGGCCGAGGAAATCACCGCCATCCTGGCTCCCCATGCCATACCACTCAACATTGATGCACACGCCAAGCCCCATGTGGTGCTGGTTGTCGGGGTCAACGGCACCGGTAAAACCACCACCATTGGCAAACTGGCGCATGATTTCAAAAATCAAGGGATGAACGTTATGGTCGCCGCCGGCGATACGTTTCGCGCCGCAGCAGTGGAGCAACTCCGCATCTGGGCCGAACGCGCCGGCGCAATCTTCTTTACCACCGCGTCAAAAGACGCCGCCGCCGTCGGTTTTGATGCCTTGAAAGCCGCCAAGAAAGCAGGCGCTGACGTGCTCTTAATCGATACCGCCGGACGGCTGCATAACAAAGCCGACCTCATGGCGGAATTGGACAAGATGATTCGCGTGTTGCGCAAGCTCGATCCTGCAGTCCCACAAACGACACTCTTGGTACTTGATGCCACCATCGGCCAGAACGCGCTCACCCAAGCAGAAACCTTTCGCGACATCACCCAGGTGACGGGATTGGTGGTCACAAAATTAGACGGATCGGCCAAGGGTGGCATCGTGGTGGCGCTGGCGGATCGGTTGGGCCTGCCGATACACGCGATCGGCATCGGTGAGGGGATCGAAGATCTGAAGCCTTTTGCGGCGGCAGATTTCGCCCGCTCACTGGTCGGGCTCCCCCCTGCTACCCAGTAATCAGAAGTCGCCCGATTCACACGGCGGGTTGCAACGCGGCGCAAACACGGTTTCGCCCTCGACCTCCCGGAAATGAT
Source organism: Alphaproteobacteria bacterium (assembly GCA_047621105.1). GTDB lineage: Bacteria > Pseudomonadota > Alphaproteobacteria > SMXQ01 > SMXQ01 > WHSO01. The sequence goes on along the minus strand of JBLHLO010000189.1, from coordinate 3,981 downwards.
TGAGCGCCCAATGCACCGACGGGAAAGCAATCTCCGCCCAAGGAATTTGATCCCAGTCGAACAGGTCAACCGCCTCACTTTCCGGGCCGGCTTCAAAACTGCCATCTATAAGCTGCGCGCGGTAGATCATCTGCACCTGGCTGATGCGCGGAATGTGATAGACCGCGAGCAGCGCATCGATGTCGAGCCGCGCCCGGGCCTCTTCCCAAGCTTCACGGCAGGCCCCATCGAACGGCGTCTCATTCAATTCCAAATAGCCCGCCGGCAGAGTCCAAAACCCCCGGCGTGGCGAAATAGCGCGGCGGCATAACAAGAACCGTCCGCCATGGGTCACCACGGCGCCAACGACAACCTTGGGGTTATCGTAACGGACATAACCGCAATCGGGACACATCAGGCGCAGGCGGTCATCCCCTTCGGGAATTTTCTCTACGGTCGGGCCACGGCGGGCGATCGGGTCATCAGGTGGAGTCTCTGCCATGGGGTATGTTGGCGTGACGGCGTCATGCACGCAAGACCGGCTGGAAAATAATACGGCCGCCGGCAATAAAGTCGTCCGGCGGCCGCAATTGAAGTGATGAAATGGGTTATTTACATTTAACCGATTTGGCCTGACCCATTTCGCCGTAATAATCGATGACGCAATTCATGCCGACCTTAAGCGCCCCACGCTTAGCTTTCTTACCGGCAATGGTGATCTTGGTCCGCCGCCCGAAGCGGGCATGAGCGGTCTTCCCCTTTGCTTCGAAGACCATGACCTTACCTTTCTTTTTGAACCCTTTGATCGCCGAAGACGCCTTGACCGTCTTAACCCGGGCAAGCTTGCCCCCAGGGCGGGAGGCCATCTGCAGCTGCAGCTTCAAATGCTCCGGCGCGTTGTAGGCGTCGGCAACGATCTGCGCCACTTTTGCGCCCGGAATGGGATTGACCTCAACCCGGGAACGTTTGGCATCGGCCAAATACTCAGGATCGCGAGAAGTTGCCGCAAATGCCTTACGCAACAGCGCCACCCGTTCCGCAGGCACACCCGGCGGGGCATAAACTGGATAGCCGGTTTCGTAAGCCGCCATCTTCAATTTCAAAAGCGCTTTTTTCTCTGGATCTTTGATCTCATCGACAAGCAGCGGCACATGCTTGGGTACGGTCGGATGAGGCTCCAGGCCCATCTGATAAAGCAGCGACACTTTATTTTTGGTAATCCAATCTGGATGGCGGCTGGTCACCCCCGCCCAGGCGGTGGTCGCCCGGCCTTGCGTTTCACCGCGGATCATTGCCAGGTCAATATCGCCGCCGCTGGGGTAGCCCATGATGACTTTGTATTTAAGGCCCAAGGCATTCCGCATAAAAAGAGAATCCACCGTCGAAGCACTACCCATACCGCTGGAGCCAACGATCATTTCTTTTTCCAGCAAATCCTGCCATTTCTTGATCGGCGAGGTATGCCAGGCAATGGCGACGGCGACAAATTTCGATGGGCTAGCAATCCAATTGAACTTGTTCGGATCGAATTTGGCTTTCGATGTCTTGCCGTAGAACAGCGGCGCATAAGGCACCGTCATGAGCGAGCCAGCTAGTTCCGTCCCATTCTTAGGCGCCTGATTATAGAGATAATTGGCACCAACCAGGCCACCGGCGCCGGTCTTGTTCTTGGCAATAACTTTGGGCTTTCCCGGGATGTGCTTTCCCACATGCCGCGCACCCAAGCGGTTCATCAAATCAACGGAACCACCACTGCCCGAGGTGATAAACACCGTGATCCTTTTGTCTTTGTAAAACGGATCTGCCGCAAGGGCGGTCGTTGACAGCATCACCGCAGGCAGTAAAGCAACCGCGCCGACCATCATCGTTTTGCGTATTGATTTCATCTCATAAGCTCCCTGTTGGTTTACGGGTGCCCGATTGCTGGGTCTTATGAGGTCCCGCATTTCCTTGATTAGACCCGTGATCGCCCCGGGACGCAACAAACCCCCAGAAACCGCACGGTTTCCAAGGGTTTCGCTCTATCCCCGCGCCAAGGCACCCCTCAATAGGCGTCCGGACAAGGCGCCGGTGTGCATATTATCGCGCATGAAGACCGCGCCATTCACGATGGTCGCCTTAATCCCCACCGCTTTTTGCAAGATACGGCTCGCGCCCGCCGGCAGATCATGGACAAATTCCGGCAGGTCCGGCGCAATGGTGGTGGGATCAAAGACGACCACATCGGCATGCCAGCCTTCGCGGATCAGGCCACGCTTTTCAAGCCCCCAAAAAGCGGCGATGTCGAAAGTGATTTTACGAACCGCGGCCTCCATAGTGATCGCCTGCTTTTGACGCACCCAATTGCCCAGCAGGTCAGCCTGGACCGGATTGACGATTGTGGCGACATGGGCCCCCGTATCGCCGAAAGTCACCGCGGTATTTGGATGGCGCAGCATGGCCAACACATAATCTTGGTCTTCACAATTGGTGGGGGCAATGAAGAACAGCTTCAGATGCTTTTCCAACGCCAGGTCGATGACCGTTTCGATGGGTTCCTGATTCCGTTCCGCCGCAATTTCGGCGATCGACCGATAGGGCGGCAAGGTTTTATACATCGGGAAAAACCAATTCCAGTCGATCTCTCGCAACATGACGTTGTTGTATGCAGGATTGGTTTCACGTTGATGGGTGCGTGTAACTTCGACCAGTTTCGCGCGCTGCACAGGGTCACGAAGACCCTGTTCTTGCTGATCGAGGGGAAGCTGGCGAAATTCGCGCCACACCGGCGCCATGTCATAGGGCATGAAAGTCTCAAACGACCTGAGTGACCCGTTCCAAGCGGCCGTCGCCTGAACCAGCATCTTGCCGCCAGCGGCAGTAACTTCATCGACCATGGCAAATTGCTCGCGCCAAAAACCAAGCCTTGCGCGCGCTGACCACGCACCACCAAAGGTACAGGGAACCTTTGTCTCGATCGCGAGATCACGCAAACGTGCTATTTCAGCTGAACGGGCCTCCTCATCGGCGAAGATAATCCCGCGCGATAATTCAAACACACCGCTACCCAAATCACCCATCGTCTTGACCAGTGCATGGATCTCGGACCAATCAGCAGATCGGCTTGCCACCGGTCCGCCTTCCGCCGTGCGGTGGTTGCTGGAACAGGTGGTGCTGAAACCGATCGCCCCGGCCCCCATTGCGATTTCCACCTGGCGCGTAAGTGCCGCAAGATCGTCATCATTTGCCTTTTCGCTAAAGGCGCGCTCGCCCATGACATATGTGCGTAGTGCGGAATGGCCGACGTAACTTGCGTAGTTGAGCCCCTTAGGCAGTTCATCAACAACATCAAGGAATTCCGGAAAGGTCTCCCACGACCAAGGGATGCCCGCTTCCATCGCGGCGGGGGAAATTTCTTCCGCCATTTCCAAGTTTGAGAAAACAAGTTGTTTGTTTTTCTCGGCACAGGGCGCAAGCGTGAAACCGCAATTGCCCATGATCACCGATGTCACACCATGCCAACAATTGTTAGTGCCTACGGAATCCCAAAAAATCTGCGCGTCATAATGGGCATGACCATCGATGAACCCCGGGGAAACAATATGGCCTTCGGCGTCGATAATTTCCGCCGCGCGGACCCCTGAAAAATCACCAATCGCGGCAATCTTGCCTTCGGCAATCGCGACATCAGCACGAAAACCGGGGAGACCAGAACCATCAACAATGGTGCCGCCGCGGATAATCACATCATAGGTCAATATCGGCCTCCCAGCTCTTGAGAGGCGATTTTACGTCTGTCAGACAGATGAATACAACGCCAGGACGGAATATAACCGCCCCTGAAACCTGTCTATGGGCTCAGGGGGACCCGGGCCAGGGGAAATGTCCCCCGCCGGGATGTCGTCAGACGACGATGTTGATAATTGAGCCGCGCGGCAGGTTAGGGGGCGGGGCGGCCCCCATATTGGGTATCGATATCCCGCTGCCGGCGCGCGCCGCGAGGGCCTTCTAGGCGGCGGCAAG
>JBLHLO010000188.1:0-5084 GCA_047621105.1 Alphaproteobacteria bacterium | reverse complement strand
AGAATGGGAAAAATGGCCACTCAAGACCTCCAAACCGTGATCGATGAAGCCTGGGAAAACCGCGACAACGTGAGCCCCGATACCGAGGGCGCCGTGCGCAACGCCATCGAAGCCGCGCTCGATGCCCTCGATACCGGCGCGCTGCGCGTGGCCGAGAAAATCGACGGCGCCTGGACCGTCCACCAATGGACCAAGAAAGCCGTGCTGCTCTCATTCCGGCTCTATGACATGGTGCCGATCCCCGGCGGCCCGACCGACCCGGCGCGTGGCGACAGCCCCTGGTTCGACAAAATCCCCTCCAAATTTGCCGGCTGGGGCGATGCCGATTTCCGTAAAGCAGGCTTTCGCGCCGTCCCCAATTGCGTGGTCCGCCGTTCGGCCTATATCGCGCCCGGCGCCGTCCTGATGCCGAGCTTCGTCAACCTCGGCGCCCATGTCGGCAAGGGTACTATGGTCGATACCTGGGCAACGGTAGGGTCCTGCGCGCAGATCGGTGAAAATTGCCATCTGTCGGGCGGCGTCGGTATTGGCGGCGTGCTCGAACCGCTGCAAGCGGGCCCGGTCATCATCGAAGACAATTGCTTTGTCGGCGCGCGGTCTGAAGTGGCCGAAGGCGTCGTCGTCGAAACAGGCTCGGTGCTGTCCATGGGCGTGTTCCTCGGCGCCTCGACCAAGATCATCAACCGCGATACCGGCGAGATCCTGATCGGCCGCGTGCCCGCCTATTCCGTCGTCGTCCCCGGCACCATAGCGGGCAAACCCCTGCCCGACGGCACACCCGGGCCATCGCTTTATTGTGCGGTGATCGTCAAGCAGGTCGACGAACGCACCCGCTCCAAAACGTCCATCAACGACCTGCTCAGGGATTGATCATGGCTGGTGCCAAGCCGGGCGCCGCGCTTGCCCATCCGCTCGACCTCGCTCAACGGCTGATCCGCCATGCCTCGGTGACGCCCAAAGATGAGGGCGCGTTGGATACGCTGCAAGCCGCGTTGGAAAGCTTGGGTTTTACCTGCACACGTTTACCGTTCTCCGAAGAGGGGACGGAGCGCGTGGATAACCTCTATGCGCGGCTGGGCACGGCTGAACCCAATTTCTGCTACGCCGGTCATACGGATGTGGTGCCGATCGGCGATCCCGCCGGCTGGACCGTCGATCCCTTCGGCGGAGAGGTCATCGACGGCGTCCTTTACGGGCGTGGCGCCAGCGACATGAAGTCGGCCATCGCCGCCTTTGTCGCTGCCACGTCACGCTTCTTGGACGACCGGGGGCCTGACTTCGGCGGCTCAATCTCGCTGCTAATCACCGGCGACGAAGAAGGGGTGGGCGTCAACGGTACCCGCAAGATGCTGAGCTGGCTTGAAGAACAGGGCGAGACGCTGAGCGATTGCCTGGTCGGCGAGCCGACCAATCCGAAAAAGCTCGGTGAGATGATGAAGGTTGGCCGGCGCGGTAGCCTGGTCGGCTATCTCACGGTGCATGGCACCCAAGGCCATACCGCCTATCCACATCTGGCCGACAACCCGATTGACCGCTTGCTGAAAATATTGGCCGCCATTACGGCCGTACCGCTTGATGAAGGGACCGATCTTTTCCAACCTTCATCGGTAGTCATCTCCACCATCGATGTCGGCAATCCGGCAACCAACGTCATTCCGGCCATCGCCAAGGCGACCCTCAACATTCGCTTCAACGACCACCACAGTCAGGCCAGCCTGAAACAATGGCTCACCGAAAAGTTTGATGCCATCGGCGGCGAATACGAATTTCGCCACCAAGACAATGGCGAAGCGTTTCTCTGTGAACCGGGACGGCTGGCCCATATTATCGCCGGCGAAGTTGAACGGGTGACCGGCACGCGCCCCGATATGTCGACCACCGGCGGCACGTCGGATGCGCGCTATATCCATCATGCCTGCACCTGCGCCGAGTTCGGCCTGGTTGGCGAATCCATGCACAAGACCGATGAACGTCAAAGTGTGGCGGATATTGAACGGCTGGCCGATATTTACAAAGGCGTGCTCGACGCCTATTTCAGCCACAATTAATTTTATCCAGACCCCATAAAGAAAAGGAGCCCCTGCCGTGGTGAGCGTAGGCGAAGCGGCCAAAGGGATTTACGGCGCCTGGCGCCTGGCCCATGGCGACCGGAGCGGGCTGGCTTGGTTCGACACCAGCATGGAGGGTTTCTGGAAATCCTTCGGCGCCGCCATCGTCACCCTGCCTGCCTATGCCGCGCTGGTCGGCCTCGCCATCGCTAATTGGCCGGGCGAGGTGAATCTCCCCGGCATCATCTTGGTGCAAGTGATCGCCTATGTGATCGATTGGTTCGCCTTCCCGCTGGCCGCCATCTACATCTGCGACACCATGGGCAAGGCCCCTCATTACACCCGGCTGATCGTCGCGCTCAACTGGGCCAAGGTGGTCGAAGTGGCCGTGATGCTGCCCGCAGCCCTGGTCGCCAGCCTGGCCGGCGAAAGCGCCCTGGCGCTAATCCCCGCCGTTATCTTGGTGCTGGTCGTGGGCTATCATTGGTTTGTGACGCGCGTGGCGCTGGACGCGAGTATTGGTGAAGCGGTGATGGTAACCGTGATCAACCTGACCATCGCCGTGATCACCTCGATGTGGGCACGATCTCTCTTGCTCTAACGCCCCATCATCCGAGTGCCTTGAGCACTTGTTCACGCACCCCCGCCGTCATGCGGTAATGAAATTCCTGATGAGCCCCTTGCCAGTGTTTGATAATGAAGCCCGCTCCCTTATGACCTGTGCCGCCCGGCATCTCCCGCGCCAGGACTTTGCCGAGGCCGGAAAACACCCCGGCTAATTGCTTCGACGTCTCAATCCCCAACAGATCCTTAAGGGCGCTGGCATTGATACCGTCCTCGCCCGCCTGAGCAACCTCCCACAGCAGATTGGCGCCCAGGCTTTCCGGGCCGTAAGCCCCGCAAACCTGGACGATAGCGGCAGCAATGGCCGTCGCCTCCGGGGCAAGGCCGACCGCCGCACCGGTTTTGTTGCCCAGGGCGTCTCCGTTAAGCGCCACGCGCAGCTCGCCATCGGCCAAGGCCTGGGTAAATTCCGCGATCGTGAGGCTGAGGGTCACCGAGATCCGGTCCCCTTGGGGGGTAATTTCCATTCATCCCTCAATATACAATGTATATACATTGTATATTGAGACATTAAATATTATAAAATCAATAAAAATAGCTGAAATCAGACGATTTCAGAAAAATGGACCACATACTTATACATTTTTATACAATGCTTAGTAATTGACCCTGACGAGGTAGAGCCCATCCGGCGGCGCCGTCGGCCCGGCTGCTGTCCGGTCCTTGGCTTCCAGGGCAGCGGTCAGTTCGGCCGCGCCCCATTTACCCTCACCCACGGTCCGGAGCGTCCCGGTAATGATACGCACCTGGCTGTGCAGGAAAGACCGCGCCTTGAGGGACACACGTAGTTCATCGCCATCGCGCGTCACGCTGATCGCGTCCAGCGTCTTGACCGGACTAGCCGCCTGACAGGCCGCGGCGCGGAAGGAGGAAAAATCATGCTTGCCGACCAGCACTTGGGCGGCCGCATGCATCGCCTCGGCATCCAAGGGCGGAATCACCTGCCAGGCCCGGCACCGTTCAACGGCGAGCGGCGCACGGCGATTAATAATGCGGTAGAGGTATTCGCGCCCGATCGCCGAAAAGCGCGCATGGAAATCACCCACCGCCACGTCCACCGCAAGGACCGTGACCGGGTGGGGCCGGAGGTAAAAGTTCAGCGCGTCGCGCACCGTATCGGCAGGGGTCTCACGGATAATATCAAAATGCGCCACCTGGCCCAGCGCATGCACCCCCGCATCGGTGCGTCCGGCGCCATGCACGGTGATGCGTTCGCGGCTAAAGGCAAACACCGCATCTTCCAGCGCCGCCTGGATCGAAGGGCCATTGTCCTGACGCTGCCAACCGACGAAGGGCGTGCCGTCATATTCAAGGGAAAGCCTGAAACGCGTCACGAGACAGGCCCGCTTTCTGGCCCATCGCTTTCCGGCCCATCCCCTTCCGGCCCCTCACCTTCAGGAAGGGCCAGCCGCGTGCCCTTGGGAATGTCAAAACCGCACAGGAAGTCGCCGGCATTTTGCGCCTGGCGGCCTTCGCGCTGGACCTGCAACAGGCGCAGGGTCGCGTCCCCGCAACAGATGGTCAGTTTTGCATCCACCACTTCGCCGGGCACCGTGCCTTTGATGTCGCCCATGACCTGGGCCTCGAGCACCTTGATCCGGATGTCGTCCAGTTCGAACCAGGCGCCGGGCCAAGGCGAAAAGGCACGCACCTGGCGTTCCAACGCACGGGCAGGCACGCGCCAGTCGAGCCGCCCTTCTTCGCGGCTGAGCTTGGCGGCATAGGTCATCCCGTCGGCCGGTTGCGGTTCGGCTTTCAAGATGCCCGCTTCCAGCCCGTTCAGGGCATAGACCACCATGCGCGCACCGAGGACGGTCAGCCGGTCGTGCAGTTCCACACAGGTGGTGGCGGGGCCGATGGCCAGCGCTTCGCGGCACAGGATCGCCCCGGTATCGAGGCCTTCATCCATCTGCATGATGGTGATCCCGGTTTCGGCATCGCCCGCCAGGATGGCGCGTTGGATCGGCGCCGCGCCGCGCCAGCGCGGCAACAATGACCCGTGAATATTGATGCAGCCCAGCCGCGGCGCCGCCAGCACCGGGGCGGGCAGGATCAGGCCGTAAGCGGCAACCACGGCGATATCGGCGCGGGTTTCCTTGCACACAGCGGCAAAATCATTTTGCGCTTCGGGGGGTTTCAGGGACTTCGGCACATGGACGGGAATGGCATTGGCCTCGGCCAGTTCCTGCACCGCCGACGGGCGCAAATCCTGCCCCCGTCCCGCCGGGCGCGGCGGCTGGGTATAGACGGCGACCACCTCATGCGGGCTCTCGATCAGCCGGGCTAGCGCCTTGGCGGCAAAATTCGGCGTGCCCATAAAGATGACGCGCAATCCCATCGTGCTATCGGCCTCGCTTTATCTTATCCGTTATCTTATCTGCTACAGGGTCCGTTATCGGGCCTGTTATTTGC
>JBLHLO010000187.1:0-5089 GCA_047621105.1 Alphaproteobacteria bacterium | reverse complement strand
CACGTTGGCTAAGGCGCTTGTGATGGAAAGAAACGCGCTTTTCGTCCTCGGTCAGTTCACGCTCTTCGTCGCCGACCCCAGTCGTGGCTGCTTCTCCAAACATTTTGACGTAACCGCCAAGTGGCAAGAGGCTCACTTTCCAACGGGTGCCGCTCTTTGCGGTCCAACCAAAAATTTCGGGGCCAAAACCGATTGAAAAAACTTCAACCCGTACGCCATTACGCCGGGCGACAGCGTAATGGCCGAGTTCGTGAAAAAAGACGATAACCGTGAGAATAAATAGAAACGCGGCGCCGTTAGTCCAAATCAGATTAAGGAGGTCCATTCTATCCCTGTGCTACTTTTCTGTGCCTGTGCTGGCCAGGTACATGCTCAATACTATTAGCCTGTCAACGGCAGGCCGCGAATTTCTTAACCTCAATGTGGGCCGATTCACGGGCCCTTTCATCTACTGCCACTACGTCTTCAATCGTCGCAACGGTTCCAGTTGGGGCCTTACCCAGCACCTCCGCCACCACGCTGTAAATATCGAGAAAACCAATTTGGCCATTGAGGAATCCGGCCACGGCAACCTCGTTTGCAGCATTGAGGATGGTAGGGGCGCAACCCCCTGTTTTCAAGGCTTCTCTTGCCATACCGAGGGCTGGAAAACGGTCTGGATCGGGGGCTCTGAAGGTCAATTGACCAATCTCGGCAAGATTGAGTCGCGCCGCAGGTGAGCCCTGCCGCTGGGGCCAGGCCATCGCATAAGCGATCGGCGTACGCATATCAGGCGTGCCAAGTTGGGCAAGCACAGAACCGTCGCTGTAACCGACCAGCGAATGAACCACCGATTCGGGGTGAATCAGAACTTCGATCCGTTCTTCGCTGATGGGGAACAAAAAACTCGCCTCAATTACCTCAAGTCCCTTGTTCATCATGGTGGCCGAATCAACGGAGATTTTGGCACCCATATCCCAATTTGGATGGGCCACCGCCTGTGCGGGCGTAACATCCTTCATATGGCCGATATCCATATCAAGAAATGGCCCACCGGAGGCGGTCAGGATGATCCGTTCGATAGCATCGAGATTGTCAAAGTCGAACACCTGAAAAATAGCGCTATGTTCGGAATCGACCGGCAGCAGCGTTGCCCCGGACCGTTTAACCTCGGCCATCATGACCTCTCCGGCACACACCAGACATTCCTTATTAGCAAGGGCAACGGTTGCACCACGTGCCGCAGCCGCCAATGTGGGCTTGAGTCCAGCAGCCCCTACGATGGCCGCCATCACCAAATCGGCATCGAGCATGGCGGCCTCTTCGAGCGCCCCCACCCCAGCAGCAACAGCTATATTTGTCCCGCTTAACGCCTCCTTGAGCGCCCTGTAACAGGATTCATCGGCGATCACGGCAAGACGCGGGTGTAATTCACGCGCCTGGGCAGCTAAAAGATCGACATTTGTATTTGCGGTTAAAGCCATGACTTCGTAGGCACCCGGATCACGGCGCAGAAGGTCAATGGTATTAGTCCCTACCGAACCGGTCGACCCAAGGATCGTGATCCGGCGCGGACTGGCCTTATCGTCCTTTAAGGTCAGTTCCATGCGAACCCCATATTCTTGATGGTCGTCAGGCCTGCCAAAACAACCGTGCCAGCCAGCAATCCATCGAGGCGGTCAAACAGACCGCCATGACCCGGTATGATAGAGCCTGAATCCTTGACCTCAAAATGACGTTTAACCGCTGATTCGATGAGATCACCAATTTGGGCAGCAAGGCTCACAGCCAAGCCTACGAAGGCCAAATGCACGACTGAGGGCCCCGTATCACCGCCCAAGACTTTGCCAACTGCTATCGCGGCTACGACCGCCAGCATTGTACCGCCTATCATTCCAGCCCAGGTCTTACCGGGGCTTAACCGGGGAGCAAGCCGGGGGCCACCGATCATCTTGCCAGAGATGTACCCGCCGATATCCGTGGCGCAAACCACCACTAACAGCCAATACAGGGTATTTCGCCCGCCGGGACCCGCGGCTAGACACAGGAGTGCTGCAATGGGCACTGCTATATAGGGTAAGCCAAGGGCCAAAAGCACACGGTCCCAAACTGGCCCCCGCGCAATGATGACAATCAATAAGGCCCCAAGGACAGCGGCCACAATTCCTGCATATAACCGTCCCAAGGCCAAGAATGCTAACGCCGCCATCGCCACAGCAACAAACAGGAGCGCCGCAAACGGCGGCGATTTAAGCCACAACGGCTTAGTGCCGGCTGCGGCCAAACATAATTCCGGCCATTCGCGTGCCATTAACAAACCAATGAAGCACACCAATGCTGTAAACCAGAGCCCCCCGGCATAGACCGCGCCTAAAGCCACGCCAGCGAGCACTAGGCCGGAAACCAGGCGCAGACCTAAGCCGGTAAACTGGTTGGCAATATGATTGTCAGGCACTCGAAGCGCCGTAACGACGTTCACGCCGGTTAAATTCGGTCACTGCTGTCTCAAGATCGCGCTTGGCAAAATCGGGCCACAAGGTATCAAGGAATAAAAACTCTGTGTAAGCCGTCTGCCACAGTAGAAAATTTGAAATCCTTTGCTCACCGGACGTGCGGATTAAAAGATCCGGATCGGGTATGCCTTCGCTGGCAAGCCAGCCGCCGAACCGTTCTTCGGTAATGTCATCCGGTTCCAACTGGCCAAGGCGCACTTCCTTAGCCGCCCGACGTGCCGCTTGAATGATGTCGGCGCGTCCCCCGTAATTCAAAGCAAGCGTCAGGTTCAGAGTATTGTTCGCTTGGGTCAAGGATTCACCCTCGTCCATCAAAGCCTTGATATCGGGTGCAAATGCTGAACGGTCACCGATCACCCGCAATCGAATGTTGTTTTTATGCAAATCGGCACTTTCGCTGCGTAGATAGCGTTTCAGCAAACCCATCAGATCGGAAATTTCTCCGGCTGGGCGCTTCCAATTCTCCGATGAAAAAGCAAACAGGGTGAGATAGCTAATGCCCAGGTCAATGGAAGCCTCAACCGTTCGACGCACCGCTTCGGCGCCCTGACGGTGGCCAACAGCGCGCGGCATCCCCCGGGACGCAGCCCATCGACCGTTGCCATCCATGATGATGGCAACGTGAACGGGGATGTCCTGATCTTTTCCTACAGGCGGCACCATCTCTATATTTGCCTTATTTCCTTTTCTTTTTCGGCAAGAAGGTCATCGATTTCCTTGATGAATCGATCTGTCATCTGTTGCGTTTCCTCGCCCCAGGCGCGATGTTCATCCTTTGAAATCTCGCTGTCCTTTTCCATTTTCTTGAGCTGATCCATGCCATCACGGCGCACGTTGCGAACCGAGATCCGCGCTTGTTCTCCATAACGGTTTGCGACCTTGGCCAATTCTTCGCGGCGTTCGGCCGAAAGTTCAGGCACCGGCACCCTTATAATCTGGCCATCAGAAACTGGATTAAGGCCAAGGCTGGCGTCACGGATGCCCTTTTCTACGGCGGTCAAGTTGCTCCGGTCCCAAACATTGACCACCAACAACCGCGCTTCCGGCACGCTGACGGTAGCAAGCTGATTCAAGGGCGTTTCATTGCCATACGCGTTGACAGTAACGCGGTCGAGCAAGCTGGCCGAGGCACGGCCGGTGCGAAGGCCACCGAATTCTTCATGCAGCACATTGAGCGCACCCCGCATGCGCTTTTCCAGGTCCTTAATATCAAGATCGGCCATGCTCAGTCTCCTTCGCCGGAACCCTGTTCACCGATAATGGTGAAACGGCCTTTTTTGTTAACTACATCCCGCAATGCGCCAGGATTGTGAACCGAAAAGACAAGGATCGGAATGCCATTTTCACGAGCTAGTGATATAGCAGAAGCGTCCATCACCTGAAGGTCGCGGCTCAGCACTTCGTGATAACTCAATTGGTCAAAACGCGTCGCCGTGCTGTCCTTCTTAGGATCGGCTGAATAAACGCCATCTACCTGGGTGCCTTTCAAAAGCGCCAGGCAGCCAAGCTCCGCCGCGCGCAATGCGGCCGCTGTATCCGTCGTAAAGAAAGGATTGCCGGTGCCTGCAGCACAAATTACGACGCGGCCCTTTTCCATATGCCGAATGGCCCGACGACGGATATAGGGCTCACACACCTGCTGCATGGAAATGGCTGAGAGCACCCTTGTCGGCACCCCTGCCCCTTCCAGCACACCCTGCAAGGCGATGGCGTTCATGACTGTTGCCAGCATGCCCATAAAATCGGCGCTTGCGCGTTCTATGCCGTGCTCAACACCACCGACACCACGGAAAATATTACCACCGCCAACCACCAGCCCAATCTGGGTTCCCTCGTTCACCACGGTGGCTATTTCGGCGGCAAGCCGTTTCAAGATATCGGGGTCGAGGCCATAACCCCTGTCGCCCATTAGGGCTTCACCTGAGAGTTTCAGCAATACCCTGCGATAGGGACCATCGGCGGCCATATCAATGTCTCCGTGCCGCGCAGTGCGCACTCAACCGGCGAGCTGGGCCGCCACTTCGGCGGCAAAATCCTTTTCTTCGCGCTCAATACCTTCGCCCAGACCGAAACGGGTATACCCGGCAATAGCAATGGGCACCCCTGCTTCCTTGGCGGCGGCTTCAATGACCTTACCCACCTTGGTTTCGCCATCAACGACGAACACCTGTTCGGTCAACACCACTTCCTCATAATATTTACGCAACCGGCCCTCGACCATCTTAGCAATGATCTCATCAGGCTTACCCGAAGCCTTGGCCTGATCGCTCAGCACAATACGTTCACGCTCAATCGCTTCCGGATCGAGGCTCGCCACATCCAAAGATTGGGGATTGGTTGCGGCAACATGCATGGCCAACTGCTTACCGAGCTGTTCAAGCTTGGCCGGCTCAGCGGTTGATTCAAGCGCCACCAGCACCCCGATACGGCCAAGGCCGGGGGCCGCAGCCGTATGGACATAGCTCGCGACCACGCCGGCACTGACCGAAAGGCTGGCGGAACGGCGGATATTCAGATTTTCACCGATCGTGGCAATCATGTCGGTCAATTTCTCGGCAACCGATTTGCCAGCACCTGGAAATTCAGCCGCCAGTAGT
>JBLHLO010000186.1:0-5115 GCA_047621105.1 Alphaproteobacteria bacterium | reverse complement strand
AGCAGCATTGTTAGTCACCTTGTCGCTGAAAATAACGACGTCACCGTGATCGATTCATCGGCAGAACTGATTCTCAAGATCAGCGATTCGATGGATGTGAAGGCGATGGAAGGATATGCCCCGCACCCTGACGTTTTAGAAGCGGCGGGGGCCGAGGACGCCGACATGATCGTTGCCGTGACCTATTCCGATGAAATCAATATGGTGGCTTGCCAGGTCGCCCATTCATTGTTCGAAGTGCCAACCAAGATTGCCCGTGTGCGCCATCAGAGTTATCTCAACCCGATTTGGGCCGAACTGTTCAGCCGCGATCACATGCCTATTGATGTGATCATCTCGCCCGAGATCGAGGTCGGTCGCGCCATTTCACGCCGCCTACACGTACCAGGGGCCTTTGATACTATTCCGCTGGCCGATGGGAAGGTGCAGCTCCTAGGGGTGCGCTGCGATGCAGATTGCCCGCTGTTGCATACACCGCTGCGGCAATTGACCGAATTGTTTCCCGACCTGCACCTCACCATCGTCGGCATCATCCGAGGCGACCGTCGCTTTGTGCCGTCCTCAAAAGATCATATGTTGCCGGGCGATGAGGTCTATTTCGTCTGCGATTCGACCCATGTTACGCGCATCATGGTGGCTTTCGGCCACGAAGAGCCGGAGGCGCGGCGGATCATCATTCTTGGTGGCGGTAATATCGGCCGTTATTTGGCCCGCGAAATCGAAGAGCACCGTCCTGGTGTCAGCGCGCGCATCATTGAATTCAACAAAGAGCGGGCCCATCTCGCCGCTCTGGGACTGAATCGTACCGTGGTGCTAAATGGCGATGCGCTTGATCCGGAAATTTTGAATGAAGCTAATGTCTCCAGTGCCGAGGCGGTCATTGCGGTTACCAACGATGACGAAGTGAATATTCTGGCCTCGTTGCTCGCGAAGCGCTTCGGTGCCAAGAAGGCGATGACCCTGATCAATAATGTGACCTATTCGCCGCTGATCACCACCCTAGGTATCGATGTGGTGGTCAGCCCCCGCGCGATTACCGTCTCCACCATTTTGCAGCACATTCGGCGCGGCCGTATCCGCGCGGCCCATGCGGTCCATGAGGATTTTGGTGAGGTCATGGAGGCGGAAGCAATGGAAACCTCCCCCTTGGTCGGCGTGCCGATTGGTGAAACACATCTTCCTGAAGGGGTATTAATCGGCGCTATCATCCGCGGTGATGAGGTGATCATGCCGACCGTCTCGACCGTGATTAAGGCCAACGATCGGGTGGTGATATTCGCCGAAACCGAAGCGGTAAAGAAGGTTGAACGCCTGTTTGCCGTCAGCCTCGAATTTTTTTAGAAGCCGCCTCGGATATTCATGCCCCGTATTTCATACGTTAACGGACGTTATTTGCCCCATCAAAGGGCCACGGTTCATATTGAGGACCGCGGCTATCAATTTGCCGATGGCGTCTATGAAGTGATTGCCGTGAGCGGGGGTGCCCTGGTGGACATTGGGCCGCATCTTGCCCGTTTGGCGCGGTCGCTCAAGGAGTTGGGTATCGCTCCGCCAATGGCCGATCGCAGCCTCCGTCATATTATTGCCGAGATCATGCGCCGCAATCTGGTGACCAACGGGATGGTCTATCTGCAGGTCACGCGTGGTATAGCGTCGCGCGATCATGGCTGGCCGCGCGGCTTGCGCCCGTCCCTGGTGGTAAATGCCAAATCGACCCAGGGGCCGCCCGAACGGATACGCAAGCGCGGTTGCGTGGTGATCAGCCAACCTGATATTCGCTGGCTGCGCCGCGACATAAAATCCATATCACTGCTGCCCAACGTGCTGGCCAAACAGGCGGCGCGGGACGCCGGGGCCTTTGAAACACTTATGGTGGATGCTGATGGCCGTGTGACGGAAGGCAGTTCCACCAATGTTTGGATCGTGACTAAAAAGGGCCGGCTCGTGACCCGGAGGCCTGATGGGGCGATCCTTGATGGCGTCACCCGCCGCGCGGTGATCGAACTGGCGCGAGACGCCGGCCTCGCTTTCGAAGAACGCCCCTTTAGCTTGCGCGAAGCCAAGGGGGCGGCTGAAGTGTTTCTCACCTCCACCACGGCCTTCGTCGTGCCGGTCGTAAAGATCGACGGGGTGATCGTCGGTAGCGGTAAGCCGGGGCCGTTCACCAAGCGGCTTGATGCCGATTACCGTGACTATGTCGGCCGCGCCGCCGTGAGTCCGTGACCGGAAGTATTCCTCTCACGCGGCCGCGCGCCATCCTCTTCGACTGGGACAACACCCTGGTCGATGGCTGGCCGGCCATTCATGACGCGTTGAATACGACCTTCGCCGCGATGGGTCATGAACAATGGACATTTGAACAAACCCGGGAACGGGTGCGCCGGTCTTTACGCGATTCCTTTCCAGAGATGTTTGGCGAGAAGTGGGAGCAGGCGCGCGATATTTTCTATGCCCGTTTTGAGCAAATGCATCTTGAGCACCTTAAGCCGATGCCCGGCGCGGGCGAGGCCTTGGCCTGGTTGGCGGGGGAGGGAATTTATCTCGCCTTGGTCAGTAATAAGACCGGCGGATATTTGCGCGAAGAAGCCGCGGCGCTCGGCTGGCAAGATTATTTTGGGCAGATCGTCGGTGCCACTGATGCGGCGGCGGACAAGCCGGCGCCCGAACCGGTCCATATGGCACTCACCGGAAGCGGCATCATTGCCGGGCCCGATATTTGGTTTATTGGCGATGCGGCCATCGATGTGCAATGCGCGCTGGCGGCCGGATTGACCCCGGTGGCCTTGGAAAGCGCGGAAATCCGCGCCGAATTGGCCCGCCACAATATTGACCAATTTGTTAGGGATGATTTATGGCTTAAGAGCATGTCCGGCTTGGCGCCGCTTATCGGCAAGTGCCCCGCCTAGGATTTTTAACGTCCGGACTCTTAAGGATTGCGCACATATGTTATACTTAATAAGCGTAAGTAACAAGGAGACGGTGGGCCTAGCCTGTAGGTGCTGGCCCCTATAAAAGAGCAACCGAGCAACAGAAAGATAAAATAATGGCTGCCGACAAATCACAGAATCTCCAAGACGTATTTCTCAACACCATCCGCAAGGGAAAGACCCCGGTGACCATCTTCCTGGTCAACGGCGTCAAGCTCCAGGGCATCGTCACCTGGTTCGACAATTTTTCCGTGCTGCTGCGTCGCGATAGTCATTCCCAGCTGGTTTATAAGCATGCCATCTCCACGGTCATGCCATCGGGCCCGCTCTCGCTGTGGGATGAAGAGGACGCGTCTGCGGATTCGGACGCCGATGCCTAAGGGGTGTTCTCCCTGGGCATAGAACCTCGCGTCGCGCCATTAGGGGTCGCGGCGCCGTGACGACCCGTCCTCATTTACAAAACCTCGGCCCTTTGGGCGGCATCTCGTCGGGCAATGGGGCAGACAATGGTGTCGGTGAAAGGCCCGTATCGGGCCGTGCCGGTGTTATTGCGCCCTTGATCCGCGGGCAGTCTTTGGCGCGCACGGCTGATTCCCGATTGGCCGAAGCGGTGGGCCTGGCCGAAGCGATCGGCCTCGAGGTCTGCTTGGCCGAAGCCCTTGCACTGAATAAGCCGCGACCGGCGGCGCTGATCGGCCAAGGCGCGGTGGAGCGTTTGAAGGACCGCATCGAGGCCGATGAGATCGACGTCATGGTGATCGATGGTGCGTTGAGCCCGGTGCAGCAGCGCAATCTGGAACTGGCCTGGCGCTGCAAGGTGATTGATCGCACCGGCTTGATCCTCGAGATTTTTGGCGAACGGGCCCGCACCCGGGAAGGGTCATTGCAGGTTGAATTGGCGGCGCTGACCTATCAGCGTTCCCGGCTGGTGCGGTCCTGGACCCATCTTGAACGCCAGCGCGGCGGTTTCGGTTTCTTGGGCGGCCCCGGTGAAACCCAGATCGAGGCCGACCGGCGCCAGATCGACACTCGCATTGCCCGCATCAAAGCCGATCTTGAAGACGTCAAGCGTACCCGGGCGTTGCACCGGCGCGCGCGGTCCCGGGTGCCGTTCCCGGTGGTTGCCCTGGTCGGCTATACCAACGCCGGCAAATCGACCCTGTTCAACCGTCTGACCAAATCGGCGGTGTTTGCCCAGGATCAATTGTTCGCCACCCTGGATCCGACCATGCGCGCGGTTGATTTGCCCTCGGGCCGGCGGATCATCCTGTCCGATACGGTCGGTTTTGTGTCCGACCTGCCGACTGATCTGGTCGTTGCCTTTCGCGCCACCTTGGAAGAAGTGCTGGCCGCCGATATCGTCATCCATGTGCGCGACATCGCCCATACCGATAGTGACGCGCAAAAAGCCGATGTGGAAACCGTGCTGGCCGAACTGGGGCTGGAAACCGGCACCGGCGGCAGTGATCAGATGGTCGAGGCCTTGAACAAGATCGACCTGCTGTCACCCGATGCCCGCGCCGCCGTCCTGACCCGGGCGACCCGCACTGAAGATGCAGTGGCGCTTTCGGCGGTGACCGGGGCAGGGGTGGACGACCTTTTGGCTCTATTGGATAAGCGCCTAGCCGCCCGCCGGCAGGTGTTTCAATACACCCTGGGGCCCAGCGAAGGGGCAGCGATTGCTTGGCTTTATGATCATGGCGAGGTCATGGAACGCAGCGATGATGACGCGGGTACGGCCCATCTCACGGTCGGCCTCGACCCCGAAGACGCCGCCCGTTTCGAAAGCCAGCGCGATTAGGGCAGGTATTTCCCCCAACCCCCATATTTTTTAACGATTTTAACCATCCCCCCCTGTTGACACTGATGGGGGGGCACCCTATATCACTGGCACTCACCCAGGGAGAGTGCTAACAAACTCGCGGGTGAAAATCATAAGTAATTGATTTAACTCACTTTTCTTTGGAGAGAGTCACATGAACATTCAGCCTTTGCACGACCGCGTCATCGTTACACCGCTCAATGCGGAAGATAAAACCTCGGGCGGCATCATCATTCCAGAAACCGCCAAGGAGAAGCCCTCCGAAGGCAAGATCGTCGCCGTTGGCCCAGGCTACCGCGGCGATGATGGCAAGATCACCCCGCTTGAAGTCAAAAAGGGCGACCGCGTCATTTATGGCAAATGGTC
>JBLHLO010000185.1:0-5125 GCA_047621105.1 Alphaproteobacteria bacterium | reverse complement strand
GCTCCCGAACCAGCCCCTGAACCAGCCCCTGAACCAGCCCCTGAACCAGCAAGCGAGCCGACAGCGAGCTTGCCGACTAGCTTTATCGATATGATTGCCTTGCTCGACAAGCATCGTGAAGGGCGGCTCGCTGGTGAGTTGAAGAGCCTTGTACATCTTGTCCATTATGAGCCCAGCAGATTTGAGTTCCGGCCCGAACCTGGCGCCGATAAATTCCTGGCCAACCGCTTGGGCGCGGCGCTTATGCAACTGACCAATGTGCGTTGGGCGATCACTTTGTCGTCCGAAGCGGGTGAGGCGACCCTGGCCGAACAAGCGATGAGTGCCGCCAAGGCGCGCCGCAGTGAGGCGGCGGCGCATCCGCTGGTCAAGGCGGCGCTTGAAGCCTTTCCCGGTGCAAAAATTATTGAGGTGCGTGAGGCAGCGGATCTCGCCGCTGACGCGCCCTTGCCTGATCCCGATGCGGACATCGATGCCGATGGCGGAATGGATTTGGACGATCATGAGGAGAATGAGCGATGAAAAACCTGAGCCAAATGATGAAGCAGGCCCAGGAAATGCAGGCGCGTATGCAGGAGATGCAGGACCGCCTTGAGCTGGAGGAGGTCACCGGCGCTTCTGGTGCGGGCATGGTGTCGGTAACGCTCAATGGTAAAGGGAATCTGCGCGCCCTCAAGATCGACCCGTCGCTGGTCGATCCCGACGATGTGACCATGCTTGAAGATTTAATTACCGCCGCCTTCAACGATGCCAAATCGAAGGTTGAAACGATGACGGCCGAGAAGATGTCGGAATTGACCGGTGGTTTGCAATTGCCGCCAGGCATGAAGCTGCCTTTTTAGATGTCCCTGTAAAGAGATGGCCGCACCGGAAATAGAACATTTGATTGGGCTGCTCGCCAAGCTGCCGGGCCTCGGCCCGCGTTCAGCCCGGCGCACGGCGCTCTATCTCTTGAAGCGGCGCGAATCGATGATGGCGCCTCTGGCGCATCTGCTCGAGGTCACCGCGGCGGCGGTCAAGACCTGTTCGTCCTGCGGCACGCTGGATTCAAATGATCCCTGTACAATTTGTGTCGATCCCGGCCGCGACGCCAGCCAAATTTGCGTGGTCGAAGAAGTCGGTGATCTTTGGGCGCTGGATCGCGGGGGGTCTTTTAAGGGCCGCTATCACGTGTTGGGGGGTGTGCTGTCGGCGCTCGACGGCATCGGGCCGGAAGACCTCAACATCTCCCGTCTCGTCGCGCGGGTCGGCGAAGGTGGGGTTAAAGAGGTCGTCCTGGCGCTTTCGGCGACCGTCGATGGCCAGACCACGGCCCATTACATCAGCGAACGGCTAGCCGCAAGCGGCACTTTGGTGACCCGGCTGGCCCATGGGGTGCCGGTGGGGGGAGAGCTCGATTATCTCGATGACGGGACGCTAACTGCCGCGCTCAAGGCGCGCCGCCCGATCTAGCCCGGTTTATTGATGAACACGCCTTGATGAATACACCCCCTGCCCCCAAGGACGCGCCCGATGTTGTCGTCCATCCGCCGATCCTGTTTGCGGGGCTGTTGATCCTAGGCTTTGTCTTAGCTCGTATCCGGCCGATGCGCTTGCCACATAATTGGCCGTGGGCGGAACAATGGCCGGGCGGCGACGAACTGATCATCCAAGTGGCGGGTTGGGGGGCGATTGTCTTTGGCTTCGTTTATGTCGGCGCTGGCGTTATCCAGTTTCTGCGCGCCCGCACCGGCATCCCGACCTTTCACGCGGAGACCAGGGTCGTCAGTGACGGCATCTACCGTGTCAGCCGTAATCCCATGTATGCCGGCGGCATCGCGCTCCACGCAGGCGTCGCCTTGTTGCTGGATAACGGTTGGCTGTTGATCCTGCTGGTGCCCTTGATCGCCGTGCTGCGCTACGGCGTCATCGCGCGCGAGGAAGCCTATATGGAACAAAAGTTTGGTCAGGCCTATCGCGATTACTTGGCCCGCGTCCCCCGCCGCTTCTAGCTCTCCAACAACGAAGTGAGATCAGGCACCTGTTCCCACAAGCGCGGGGCAGGGGATAGGCGCGGCACGGTCAGCACCGGCGCTTGCGTAAAGCGCGCCAGCGCTTGGGCGATTTCGGCGAGCGGCACGGGGGCAGATTCCGATTCACTGACCACAATCGCGGCGATTTTAATGCCCTGTGTAGTGAGCGATCCCGCGGCAGTGAGCGCATGGCTGAGCGCGCCTAAATAGCTGCCGGTGACGAGCACGGTGGGGATATCAAAGGCCCGGATCAGGTCGCGCACGGTTTCGCGCGCCGTCAGGGGCACCATGGTGCCGCCGATGCCTTCGATCAGCGTCACGCCGTCGCCGGTGAGTGCCGCCCGGCAATGATCGGCAAGGGCGGCAAAATCAATCACTCGCCCTTCCCGCGCCGCCGCCATGTCGGGCGATATGGGGGCAACAAAGCGCCACGGCGTTGCGGCGTGGATCGCTTCAGGCGTCGGCTCAACGCCCGCAGCGGTCAGCAGGTGAAATGTATCGCTGTCAGTGGGCGTGCCTTCATCGAAGCCGCTGGCCACGGGTTTCAACACCCGGACCTGATCACCCCGCGCCTTCAATTGATGGGCCAGCGCGCAAGTGATCAAGGTCTTGCCGACCTCGGTCCCGGCGGCGGTGATGAAAAGCCCCGTACTCATGCGTTACTCACGCCGGCGTCTTTTCGGCGACGAGGTTGAGCGCCTTTACCGCCGCGATAAAACGTTCGACGTCATCATTTGCATGGGCGGCGGAAAAAGTGACGCGCAGCCGTGCCGTGCCGGGGGGCACCGTCGGCGGGCGGATGGCGGTGACCAGGAATCCCTGTCGGGCCAGATCATCGGACGCTTTAAGCGCGCGCGCTTCATCACCCAGCACCAGGGCGACCACGGCGCTTACCGCGTTAGGCAGGCCCAGTCCCTGGGTGAAAGTCCGCGCATGGGCGAGCGGCTTGGCGGTCAGCGCCGCATCGGTCTCAATCAGTTCCAACGCTTTTTCCGCCGCGGCCAGCACGCCAGGCGGTAAGCCAGTGGTGTAGATCAGGCTTCGCGCCCGGTTGATCAGATAATCAATCGCTGTCCGGCTCGCCGCCACATAACCGCCATAGGCCCCGGCAGATTTTGAGAGCGTCCCCATGGCAAGGTCGACACCGACCCGCCCGCCCGCATCATCAAAACCGGAACCGCGCCCGCCGTTGATGACGCCGAGCGCATGGGCATCGTCGACCAACAGCCAGGCGTCATAGGCATGGGCGAGCGCCGCCAACTCAGCCACCGGGGCACGGTCGCCATCCATGGAAAAAACCCCTTCGGTGAGGATCAGGCAGTGGCCCTTGCCGGCGCGGTGCTGTTTCAGCAGGCGTTCGCAATCGGCGACATCGTTGTGGCGAAAAACATGGGTCTCGGCGCCGGAAAGTTTGGCGCCCCCATTCATGCAGGCATGCATCAATTCATCGCCCAGCACCAGATCACCCTGTCCGGCGAAGGCCGGAATGATACCGATATTGGCGAGGTAGCCTGAACCAAACACGCAGGCCGCCTCGGTGCCCTTGAGGCGCGCAAGGCGCGATTCCAATGCGTCATACAGCGGGTGGTTGCCGGTCACCAGGCGCGAAGCCCCCGCCCCCGCCCCATGGGCTTCGGTCGCCTTGACCGCCGCGGCGATCACCTGTGGATGCTGGCTGAGGCCCAGATAATCATTGTCGCAAAAAGAGATCAGGCACTCGGCCCCACGTGCCGCGCGTACACTTGATCCGCGCACCGTCGGTATCAAGCGGCGGGTCAGGTTGCGCGCCGCGATCACGTCAAGTTTGTCGCGGGCAAAATTATCGAGGCTTTTACTCATGGGCGCCATGCTAGCGGAAACGGCGAACGCCGTCGCGGGTCCCTTCAAGGGCCTGGAAGCGTTGGGGACAAGGGTGCGCTTCAGTTAGAAAATCGTCCGTTAATAGCCAAAACGGACATTGATCGGCCGCACCAGGACGTTCTTTTCGTAACATCTCTGCATTAAAGAGATCGGCAGAATTCGGAGCAAATTTGATCCCCGCGACTTGATCTGCTAGTCTCCCTCGAAATCAAGGGTGACCCTGCCGCGACGGCAGTCTTACCATCCTGGCGCAAGACGTATGGGGGCAACGTTCCTCGCTACACCGCAAACTATAAGAATGCGGTAATTACGTCGTCTGGCCTCCGGCATAATCCGGACGGGGCATCGTCGAAATAAGATTGTAATTCACCTGGATTTGGCATTGCGCCAATGACGGAGATCTCGCGTGTTCCGCGATGGCAACTTATAGCGCTAGGAGAATTCAACGTGTCTACCATACTTCATCAGGATTTCGGCGAGAAACCGCTCGATGTCCGGGATACCGAGCATTACCAGAAAGAATACATTCAGCTTTTCGTCGAAAAATGGGACGAGCTGATCGATTGGGAGGCGCGGGCCAAGAGCGAAGGCCAGTTCTTTGTCGAAATTCTGAAGGGGCGTGAGAAAATCAAAATTCTCGATGTCGCAACCGGTACCGGGTTTCATTCGGTCCAGCTTCTGAAAGCCGGGTTCGACGTCACCAGCTCCGACGGCAATGCCGAGATGCTGACCAAGGCATTTGAAAATGCCCGCGACAGGGACCTGATGTTGCAAACCGTCCATGCGGATTGGCGATGGTTGAATAAGGACGTGCATGGCAAGTTCGACGCTATTGTCTGCCTCGGCAATTCCTTCACCCATCTTTTCGATGAAAATGACAGGCGCCGGGCGCTTGCCGAATTCTACGCTGCGCTAAAATACGACGGCGTGCTGATCATCGATCAGCGAAATTATGATTCCATCCTCGACGAGGGTTTCAGTTCGAAACACACTTACTACTACTGCGGCGACCAGGTGACGGCAGAACCCGAGCATATGGACGAGTCGCTGGCGCGGTTCCGCTATTCGTTCCCCGACGGTTCCCAGTTCCATCTGAACATGTTTCCGCTGCGCAAGGCCTATATGCGCGGGCTCCTGAAAGACAGCGGTTTCCAGCAGATCAAGACCTATGGCGACTTCCAGGAGACCTATCAGGAGAACGATCCTGATTTCTTCGTTCATGTCGCGGAGAAGAGCTACCATGGCGATTAAAA
>JBLHLO010000184.1:0-5133 GCA_047621105.1 Alphaproteobacteria bacterium | reverse complement strand
GTGCGCGGGCGATGGCGGTGGCAGCGGCAGTCAGCATATTGCCAGGTTCGACTTCGTCACGCATGGTACGAACGATGTAGCCAAACAACCGTTCGCGCATATGGGAACGCGCCAATTGAGCATCGCATTCACGGTCTTCACTGATATCGCGGCATATACCACGGGCCCCCACCCAGCGACCCTCGTCGTCATAGAGGGGCCGCACCGAAGCGCTCAGGCACGCCGTAGCCCCGTCAGCGCTGCGGAACCATAACTCGGCATCTTGCACCGCGTAGCTGGCCTGAAAAGAATTTTGAACGACACATTCGGGGTTCCCCGCATCCGTGCCATCGCCCATGGCATCGTCTGTTTCGCCCCCTTCACCGACAACTATGAAATCTTCAGGCTGCCGCCCGACCAAGTCACTCGCCTGCCAGCCAAGCGCCCCGGACGGTGAAACGAACACGAAGGCCCCATCGGGACCGGTTTCCCAGGCAAAGTCACTGGAGACATCCACTAGGTCTTTATAACGACGGCGCGAATCAACCAACGCCTCGCGCAGGTTGCGGTCGAGCACCTCCCGGCGCGCCAACACCAAGACACGTTCCTGGCCAAGCGGCACCACGGTTAGATCACTGGCCCCCAACGCCTCTTCGCCCATGAGAACGACCTCGGTAAGGGCGGCGCCATTGGCGGCCAGCACGGCACCATCGGCATCCATGATCAACGCGGGCCAAGGCATGGCGTCGAGCGGTGGCATCGACGACGCCTTGCCCCACCGGCCAAGGAAACGATCCTTGAGGTCCGCTAAGAATGCTGCCGCCATCACCTGGCCCCACCGACGGCGCCTTTCTTCGCTTTAGCGAAATCGCTTGGCCCCGGCGCTTCAAATGAAGATATATCGAACGAAGGGCGGCCAAATAAATAACCCTGGCCATAGCCCACTCCGCAATCGCGTAGAAATTGGCGTGATTGTTGGTCTTCCACCATTTCAGCAATGGTGGTGATGCCCAGATCGTTGCATAGGCCCGCCATGGCACGCAGGAAGGCCATACCTTTTTCGGTTTTAAGCGCGCCCTTAACATATGCACCATCGATTTTGACCACGTCCACTTCAAGATCACGCAGATATTGGAAGGCGGCGGCGCCGGCCCCAAAATCATCGAGACAAACCTTGTGGCCGGCACGGCGCAGGCTTTGCACCGTGGCATTGACCTTTTCGAGGTCACGAATTTTTGCCGATTCAGTAATTTCGAAAATCAGGGAACCAGCAAACCCAGCGTACTGCGCCAACAGCTTGTGCAGTTTCATGACGAACGGCTTCGAAGCAATCGACGTGCCCGATAGATTGACCGCCACCTTGTAACGTGGGCTCCGACGGTCCGCCTTATCATTGCGCCCCCCCCATGTCATAACCCTGGCCTTTACTGCCTTCGGTGACGAGCCATTCGAGCACACGCGTGCACATGGCAAGATCAAATTCACGGATCATCCCGGTCTGCTCGGCGAATGTAATCGTCTCATAAGGGCTCTCCCCATCGGGCAGATGGGGGAAACGTACCAGTGCCTCAAAATGATGAGGCCGTTGAGTAACGAGGTCGACCACCGGCTGGAAGGCGATGGCAAAGTCACCGTTTTTCAATATTTTCTGAAACTGGCTGATGCGGCTTTCCGCATCATTGGCCATTTCGCTTAAACCTTGGGCCAATGTGTCGATGGAAAACTCATTGGGCCCGGCTTCGGCAAATTGCGAAAAAATGTAATTGAGCGCCTTGACCGATTGTCCAGGTTCCCCATCCAGGGCATCGAGGGCGACCGTCGCCAACGCGACGCCGATACCATGTTTTTCCGGATCAGCGTTGCGCGTGAGGGTTTCAATACGTTGCGTCAGGCCTTCTAGGTCGGCATCCGGGTGATGAACAATGCCGTAATTTTAACCGTCGATTTCACCGGCCAACTCACCGCCAATGGCACTAGCCCGCAAGGCCCCACCAATGGCGACGGAGAGCTCTTTGCTGTTTTCCACATCGAGCCGACTGCGCAAGGCATCTATTTCACCGAGGTTCAGCAAGGTGAGTTTGCAATCGCCATCACCCCCCAGTTCAGCCAGTTTCTCACTAGCAAGTGTCGCGAAAGCCGCCGCTGTCGGCAACCCGCTGGCACCGAGGGTCTGAGAGTCCTTGGACGTGAAGGCCCCCATGTCGCTGGCGCCAAGACGCAGCCTTAGAAAATAATGGCCATCGAGATCAGGCACCTGATGGCCGAGCAGCATCAGCGGCGGTGTCTTACCAAGCTGTCCCTCAAGGCGGCATACCAATCCGTTAATCCGCACCCCGGTGGTCGCGACGGCAAGCGTTTCATTAACCATCGGACGATCTAGCGACGTGGCAATATCAGCGAAATTGCGTCCAGCCAGATCCTTAGATTCGGCACCGAGAAGCGCGCTGGTAGCCCCAGCGGCGAACACAATGCGGCGTTCGCGGTCGAGCTCGAACAATATATCGGCAGACGAAAACGCAAGCGCGACAAAACGATCACGGTCTTGGCGCAATTCGCCAAGCGCGTCATGTACGGGGCGTTCTGTGATGTTGCTTGCCATTTGCCCTACCTGTGCATCCATAAAGCCGCTCCTGCAGCCGCGCTCAAGCTAAGCTCTAGCCCCTTAAAGAAGTGTTACGACGAACACTTCAGCCCCGGGAATTCGCGGGTTACAAGGCAATCCCCTTGCCAGCAGGCGTGGCCCGCGCCACTCTAGGAACATGCCCGCACACCCCCTTCCCGCCGCTGACCTTATTGAGACTTGGGTCTTCGACCTCGACAACACCCTTTATTCGGCCGATTGCGCATTGTTTCACCAGGTTGACCGGCGCATGGGTGAATATATCAGCACCCTGTTCGGGCTTGATTATGACGCGGCGCGCAAACTGCAGAAGGACTATTACCGGACCTACGGCACCACGCTGCGGGGATTGATGGTCAATCACGACATCGATCCGCATGCGTATCTCGATTTTGTTCACGACATCGACCTCACGGTCATGGATCCGGACATTGCACTGAATGCTGCGCTCACGCGTCTGCCAGGTGCGAAGGTGATCTTCACCAATGCCAGCCGCGGCCATGCCGAGGCGGTGACCGAACGGCTCGGCATTCGGCATCATTTCGGCGGCATCTTCGATATTCACGATGCCGCCTACATTCCCAAACCGGCGCCTGAAATTTACGACCAATTTATCAAGGCCCATGGGATCACCCCTAAGCGCACGGTTTTATTCGAAGACACTGCGGCCAATCTCGCCCCGGCAGCGGCGCGCGGCATGACCACGGTGCTGGTACGGCCGGGTGAGGCAGGCGTCGAAAATGACGCCAGCGCCGACCATATCCATCACGTGACCAATAACCTGGCCAATTGGCTCGACAGCCTGGTCCCCGAGACGGGTCCTGAATAAAGCCCTCTGTCAGCAAAGGCTCTTGTGCGGTTTGTCTCACAAATGGATATTATGGCCGTCCTAGAATGCTCAACATCTGTTCGCCCCATACAAAACTGGACCTGAATGTTTAAATTCCTGCAAGAGGGCGGCATCGCCAGTGCGCTCAGCCATGCAAATTTTCGCCGCTTTGCCATCGGTGACCTTGTATCGCTGCTCGGAAACTGGGTCCAACGGGTGGGCGTCGGTTGGTTGACCTGGCAACTCACCGAATCGGGCACCTGGCTCGGCATCGTGGTCATGGCCGAACTCATACCGTCGATTCTGTTGGGCCCGATCGGTGGCGCCTTCGCCGATAAGGCCAACCGCCTGAAAATCGCCATTGTCACCCAGCTGATCATGATCGGCCAGGCGGGGGGCCTAGCCATACTCACCCTCGGCGGCTGGATCGAAATCTGGAGCCTGCTGGCGTTGATGGCGACCCGCGGGTTGGTCAACGCTTGGAGCCATCCCGCCCGCCAGGCCTTGGTGCCCAGTCTCGTCCCCCCGAAAGACCTGCCCGCGGCCGTCGCCATGAACTCCGTCTTTTTCAATACGGCGCGCTTTATCGGTCCCGCCCTGGCCGGCGTGCTCATCGCCAAATGGGATATTGGCTACGCCTTCTTGTTCAACGCGGCCACGTTTGTGGTCTTTTTCATCGTCCTGATCAGCATTCATATCCCCTATCCCGAAGCGATGACGAAAAAACATCGTTCGCTCTTCGGCCAGTTGAGCGAAGGCTTTCGCTACATCATCGGACATCCGGGGATCGGCCCAATTCTGCTGTTGCTGTCCGCCGGTGCCTTATTGGCCCGGCCCATCACCGATCTTCTGCCCGGTTATTCGGGCGCGGTATTCGATTCCGGCGCCACCGGGCTCGCCTTGATGACATCGGCCATGGGGATCGGCTCCATGATCGGCGCCTTTACCATCGCCCAGCGGGGCCACGTATCCGGCCTGACTCGATATGCGGTGAGGGGCACCTTCATAATGGCCTTGACCCTTCTCATATTCGCCTTCGCCCCCAGCCTGTGGACCGCCCTCATCGTCTTGCCTTTTCTGAGCTTCGCCATGACGATCACCGGCATTTCCTGTCAATCGCTGGTTCAGAATGCGGTCGAAGGTAACCTTCGCGGCCGGGTCATCAGTGTCTATAGCCTGATCTTTCACACCGGACCGGCCGCCGGCGCATTGATCATCGGCACCCTGTCGGAACACATCAACTGGCATTGGCCCCTGGCATGCAGCGCCGGGCTGTGCTTTCTAGCTTGGTTGGTGGGCCGCAAAAAACAGAACGCCATGGCCGCCTTTCTCGAAAAGTGATCGCCGCCAACAAGGCTTGTCCTCAGCCTCAGCCTGAACCTGTCATCCAAAACCCCGGCCAAGGTTGACTAAAGCCCCCGTCCCGGCCATCTTGACGCGGGTCCGAAAGGACCAATCCACACGCACACAATCGTCTTCAAGCTCAAAGCAAAGAATGGGAAAAATGGCCACTCAAGACCTCCAAACCGTGATCGATGAAGCCTGGGAAAACCGCGACAACGTGAGCCCCGATACCGAGGGCGCCGTGCGCGACGCCATCGAAGCCGCGCTCGATGCGCTCGATACCGGCGCGCTGCGCGTGGCCCAGAAAATCGACGGCGCCTGGACCGTCCACCAATGGGCCAAGAAAGCCGTGCTGCTCTCA
>JBLHLO010000183.1:0-5176 GCA_047621105.1 Alphaproteobacteria bacterium | reverse complement strand
CCGAGCCGGCACGTTACCTTGCGCTTAAAAGCAAGGGGGCGCCTGAGCATCCGTGCCGTATCGGCGCACCGGGCCCCAATAGCGATCCCGATTTTGCAAAGAATCATCAGATCGAATATGAGGATGAGGATCCCGCGATCTACGACATGTTTGCGGCGGACATTGCTAAGAGTGGCGTTGAGCCCGCACAGCCCCGTCCCAAATACAACGCAGCTTAAGCTGTGCCGGGGCATGATCGCGGGTAATGCCGGGGCATAATTGGCAGGGAGAATTGATATATGGCCGTTGTTGATAATTTTAACGCGTCCCAGGGAACACCTGAAGCCAAGCAGTTCAATCGGCCCAAGCCGTTCTACGAATTGTGGCAGAAGAAACAGGGTATCCCCGCCTATTCGACCTTCCATGTGCAAGATTTAGCCGCGGTTGAACTTGCCCCTTGGGATTTGTTCGGCGTCGATGCCTGTTTTATGAATCTGGAAGACCCGTTTCTTGTGACCTCGATCATTCTTGAATTGAAGCCGGGGCAGGTTACTAAACCCCTCAAGCATATGTTCGAAACCTGGATCTATGTGATCGATGGCAAGGGGGAGACCCTGATCAGCCAAGACGGGACCAAGGATGCTGTTATTCCATGGCAGCCACGCTCGCTGTTCGGTCCGCCGCTCAATAGCACTTATCAGCATCGCAACACCGATAGTGAAAAATCCGCGCGTATTTTAATGGTCGCCAATGCGCCGTTGACCATGAACCTCTATCACAACGAACGCTACGTGTTCGATAACCCCTTTGTCTTTAATGAGCGCTATTCGGGCGATCAGGGCTATTTCAACCCGACTTACGAAATCATTGCCCAGCGCTATGTAAGGACCAATATGGTCAAGGACGTGCGCGATTATTACCTGCACGAATGGACCGAACGGGGCCAAGGCGCGCGCACCGTGTTCCTGACCGGCATGAGTGAACATTCCATCGGTGCCCATGTTTCGGAATTTCCGCCGGCCTCCTATAAGAAAGCCCATCGTCATGGCGCAGGGGCACATGTGATCATCCTCCAGGGTGAGGGCTATTCGCTCAACTGGAAGGAAGGCGAAAAACCGACGCGCGTGGATTGGCGAGAGAACTCGATGTTTGCGCCGCCGGACATGTGGTACCACCAGCATTTCAATACCAGTGCAGAACCGGCGCGCTATCTCGCCCTCAAAAGTACGGGATCGCCGGAGCATCCCTGCCGTCTTGGTGCGCCAGGGCCAAATGCCGACCCCGATTTCGCCAAGCAGCACCAGATCGAAGATGAGGACGAGGATCCAGCGATCTACGATATGTTCGCGGCCGATCTTGCCAAGAACGGCGTCGAACCCGCGCAGCCTCGTCCCAACTACAAGGTACGTTAAGATATTTCGAACACACCCTGCACCCATTGGGTGCATTGAAAAAATGACATAATGGGAGGCAATAATGACGATGAAACGCAAGACCCTCACAGGCCTGTCCCTGGCAGCCATGCTGGGCTTTGGTCTGTCCCAAACCATGATCATGAGCCCGGCCGCAGCCGCCGATTTACCGGCGGCGACCAAGGCGGCGCTTAAGCAGCTCAAGCTTGATGCCAGCATCCTTTCGGGCCTTGATGAAGAACTCAAAACCCCAGCTGATTGGCGAGTAAAAGCCAAGAAGGAAGGGGCCCTTGATATCATCGGTGCTTGGGATCCGCCGCAGTTTCGCAAGATCGCGGCACCGTTTAAGGCCCGCTTTCCCGAGGTGAAAATATCTTACGTTCGTGGCGGGCTTTACGACCGGGGGGTTAAGACCTTGTTGGCGTTGAGGCAGGGCCGCTTTCTTGCCGATATCATCATCAGTGCTGGCGGGAACTGGATAGGTTTCAAGGATATGAATGCGCTCGAAGATCTGCGGGTGCTGCCAAATTATAAGCGGCTTGATAAAATTACACGGGAACCCAATGGCCTCTGGGTGGGTCAAAAAATAGCCTATCGCTGCATGGTCTATAACACCAAACAGGTAAAGAAGTCAGAGTTGCCCAAGACTTGGGATGACCTGATCACGTCGCCACGTTGGCGGAATGGCAAGCTCGGCGTGCCGAATCGGCCCAGTCTATGGCTCAGCATGTTGTGGCTCAAAAAAGGTCCCGAGTGGACCAAGAATTTCATGACGAAAATATTCACAGTTGTGAAGCCGCAGCTGCGCAAAGAAGGTGCCAACGCCATGATCGCGCTCACCGTTGCCGGCGAATTCGATGCTGCCGTAGGCGCGGCTGAATATCGTATCCTGCAGTACCAACAGCGCGGTGCGCCGGCGGGCTTCCATTGCCCGACGCCGGTGCCGTTGGCCATTACGGCGATGATCGTCTTGAAAGACAATCCGCATAAATATTCGTCACTGATCTTCACCAACTGGTTCATCTCCAAGGAAGGGCAGATCGCTCAATATGCGGCCAACAATGCCATCCCTGTGCGTTCGGACCTTGCCAGCCGTAAGGAATTCATGCCTTTCCCTGAAGAGGTGATGGGCAAGCCGTTGGCAATCCGTGATGAAGGTAAGTTGGTCACCGAATACGCCAAGATGATGGCCTATTACAATCCGCTGTGGAAGAAGGCGGGTGGCGGTAAAAGCGGCAAGTTGACCACGATCAAGGTCAAGCTGACCGGGATCAAGCGCTCGGGCCGGATCATCAGCTATAACCTCAAAGGTAAGCCATCAGAGATTACGATCAGTGGCAGGCGCACCGTGGTTACCATCAACGGGGCCAAGGTAAAGCGGAATAAGTTGAAGCCTGGTATGACCTGTGAAATCACCGCTTCAAAAGGTGCTAGTGCGGCATCGGTGGAGTGCAAAAAATAACGTCTAAAACAGCCATGTGCGAAATTGGCAACCCCATAGGGGCATAATCAAGGGAGAGATGTGTTGACTGACACGATGAACACCGATGCGGTGGAAAAGAAATTTGTTCGGCCCAAGCCTTTTTTCGAGACTTGGCAGCAGGGCGAAGGCATCCCTGTTCACGACGTCTTCTATGTTGATGACATGATGGCGGTTGAGCTTGGTGACTGGGATCGCCTCGGTTGTAAGGGCGCCTTCGTCAATCTGGCCGACCCTTTCCTGACTTCAGCCATTATTATTGAAATTGCCCCGGGCGCCAAGACGACGCCGGTACGCCATATGTTCGAAACCTGGTGTTTTGTGGTGGACGGTGAAGGCGAAACCTTCATCGAGCAGGAGGGCTCGCCAACCAACAGCATACCCTGGGGGAAAAGGTCGTTATTCGGGCCGCCGCTTAATACGACCTATCATCACGTGAATCAGAGCAGGGATAAGCCTGCACGCATTCTCATGGTCACTAATGCACCACTGACCATGAACCTTTATCACAATGAGCGGTTCGTCTTTGATAACGCGTTCGTATTTGATGATCGCTATAAGGGCGAAAATAGCTACTTCAACGGGGAAAGCGACTACCTGGGTGGGCGCGTGACCAAGATCAACCTGATCCCAGATACCCTCGCATTCCGGCTGATCAACTGGAAGGACCGCGGCTTTGCCGCCAAGTCGTTCCATATGTCCATGTCGGAACACACCATGGCTTGCCACCTCTCGGAATTCGAAGTTGGCACCTATAAGAAGTGTCATCGCCACGGACCTGGCGCCCATGTCATCATTCTGGCTGGGCAAGGGTATTCGATGTTGTGGAAGGAAGGGGATGAACCGACCAGGGTCGATTGGAAGGAAAATTCCCTGTTTGCGCCGCCCGAATGGTGGTTCCACCAGCATTTCAACACCGGCGCTGACCCAGCTCGATATCTGGCCTTGCGCCGTGGCGGCAGCCCCGAGCATCCGATCCGCCTCGGCATGACGGGCGGCGGTGGTGGCCCCGATCAGATTGAATATGAGCAAGAAGCCGCCTGGGTTTACGACACCTATCTTGAATCTTTGAAACAGAACGGTGTCGAGGTCAGGCAACCACGGCCCGAATACAGTAAATAAGGGCTGATGCACCCATTTAGGGCGTGATCTCAAAGGAATTTATCGGGGTAGGGCATGGCGATTGAAGCTGCGGCGCCCGCAGTAAGGCCAAAATTCTGGCGGCGGCTTGGCCGCGTCAACCCATGGCATCTTGCGGTATTCGTTGCCGTTGCGATGGTTGTCGTCATCCCGTTGACGCTGTTGGTCTTGGGCAGCTTTTCACTGGCGTCTCTGCCCACCGACCTCAACCTTGCCGACCTGACGACCGAAAATTATGAAGAGGTCTGGAGTGACGACGGCACCCTCAGGGTCTTCACTAATACCCTGATCTATGTGAGCGGTGCGACGGTGCTGGGTATCACCATCGCCGTGGCGCTTGCCTGGCTGGTGGAACGCACCAATATGCCGGGCAAGGTGTGGATTTATGCTGGGGTGCCGATGACCCTGGCCGTGCCCAGCATGCTGCAAGCTATGGCCTGGGTTTTGTTGCTGAGCCCGCGCATTGGGTTCCTTAATTCCTTCTTGGAGGGGACGCTTGGGATAGGCCCTCTCAACATCTATTCCCTGGGGGGGATGATCTTCATTGAAGGTCTGCGTCTGGTGCCGACCGCTTTCTTGATGTTGGTGCCGTTGTTGCGATCGATGGATCCCACGCTTGAAGAGGCGGCCGCCATGTCCGGTGCCAGCCCGGTCTCAAGCCTGCGTAAGGTCACGGTGCGGCTCATGCTGCCGGGGCTCATCGCGGTGGTGATTTATCAGATGATGACGGCGCTTGAGGTTTTTGAAGTACCGGGCATCCTGGGCATGCCTGGGGGTATTTATGTGTTTTCCACCAAGATTTATTCGGTGCTCCATACGGCGACGCTCAACCCCAATTACGGTGAAGCGAATGCGCTCGCCATGCTTTATCTGGGGATCGCTGTCGTTGCCACGTTTCTTTATGCACGGGTGATCGTGCGCTCGGAACGGTTTACCATCGTTACCGGCAAGGGCTACCGTCCGCGTGAACTGGATCTTGGCTATTGGCGGTACGTGGGGCTCGGGGGCGCCATTTTATATCTGGTTTTGGCGGTATTCGTGCCGTTCCTGGTGTTCATTTTCACCTCGTTCATGCCTTTCGTCCAGCCGCCGTCGGCTGAAGCTTTCGCCTCTGTGACCATGCGCAATTACGATCAGATTTTCCAGACCGAGCTGATCGGTAAAG
>JBLHLO010000182.1:0-5177 GCA_047621105.1 Alphaproteobacteria bacterium | reverse complement strand
GGAAACAACAAAGGATGCTGGTCCACTTGGGGCTTGCCGCCCGGCGTCTTTGGCGGCGTCGTCCGGCGCTTCATGATGCCATAGTCGAAATCAATGAAATCGTGCTCTTCCTCATATTCACCCACCAGTGATGCAAGATGGGCTGTTTGCCCATGCAGCCAATAGAGGTGCGACGGATCGACGGAGTTTTCCATGGCCTGCAACCAGTTACAATTCAACATCGATTGGATCTGCACCCAACGGCGACCATGGGTCCAGGCCAAGACGTCCCAATGTGGGATGGGCGGGGCCTCACCGGGGCCAAAATAAGCAAATAACATGCCCCCCAACATCTCCACGGGGTAGCCAGGGTGCTCGATTTGATCTTTGTAGGTGCTGTCCTTGGGTTCGGCCGGTTGCTCTATGCACGCGCCAGAGGCGGCGAATTTCCATCCGTGATAGGGACAGCGGATGCCATCGGCATCAACCTTGCCATATGCCAGCGACGCCGACCGATGTGGGCAACGTTCGCCAACCAACCCGTATTTGCCAGAAGCATCGCGGTAAACCACCAGGTTTTCACCCAAGATGCGCACCCGCTTAATGGGCTTTTCTTCCGTCAACTCGCCCGCTGCCGCCACCGGCTGCCAATAGCGGCGCAACAATGCGCCCGCCGGGGTTCCCGGTCCCACCTGGGTTAATCGTGCATTTTGTTCCGCAGTGAGCATCGCTCATTCCTCCTCATTCGCTTTTCACGAGCAAGCCGATTGCGCCTAGCCCGCGTTTTGCGTCAGCAGTTCAGGGTGATCCTTGTATAGATTACGCACAAATCCTGAATCATCAATTTGGCGCAGGAAGTGAAAATCCCAAAGTGCCAGAGGATGAATCTTGGCGGCATCGCCATTCTTTTCATCCTGCTTGAGCGCTTCCTGATAGACGTTGGCAATCGACCGCATTGACGGGTACAGGCACGGCTCAAACTTGGGCGCGAGGTCGTCGTAAAGGTTTTCGGCCAATTCCCGGTCGAGCTTACCGTCATTGTCATAACGGTCGATCAGGATTTGGATAGTTTCTTCGCGGTTGATCTTGAAATAGGCAATCCCTTCAATGATCCCCTTGAGAACACGTTCCACCACGTCTGGCCTTTCATCGACCATCTTTTTGCTGGTCGACATGGTCATGTAGAAAATCATGTGCTGCGGGTCGACGTCGATCACCGTCAGCCCCTTGCGGCGCGCGAAATCAGCGCTCGGTTTATTCAAGAAACAAGCATCCACATCCTTGTCACTGACCATATCGATCAGTGTTTTACGCGGGCCTTTGCCCGGCTCCGTCACATCCTGCTGCGCACGGCGGATCAATTCGACCTCGTCCTTATCGGCGTCGAGCCCATGCTGTTTCAAATAAAGCCAGACATTGAGGTACGGGTGATTCCCACGCGCGCCCACCTTCCGTTCCCGCAGATCGGCGATCTTTTGAATTCCGGTATCAGGGTGAGCAACCAGGGCAACATTATTGTTGCTCATGGACTGGCCAACATAGGTCCAGGTATCGCCACGCGCGCGTGCCGCATAGGTTGACACGTGGTTGCCGGAAACGAACTCGATCTCACCTTTAGGAACGAGCTCGTGTGCATCTTCGCGGCTGATAACCCTCTGATAATCAACGTCAAGGTCCTGGCGAGCCCAAGCCCCGGTTTCGGCGATAACGTGCATCAGCGCAAGATGGCTATGCGCCCGGTAAGGAAAGCTAATGTGGTCCATGTTTCGTCCCTGGTTGGATTTATTATTGATTTTGACCCTAGGGGCCTTATTCAGGGCAAGCTTACGCGCCTAAACGGCGGTTGTTTAGACACTAATTGGAAAAACTGCCTTTTTTGCAGAACCTTCGGCCCCTTTTAATAAGCAAAAATGCCCTGAAACCCGGGTAATGCGTCAAAATT
This sequence comes from Alphaproteobacteria bacterium, assembly GCA_047621105.1. Classification (GTDB taxonomy): domain Bacteria; phylum Pseudomonadota; class Alphaproteobacteria; order SMXQ01; family SMXQ01; genus WHSO01. The sequence continues at coordinate 3,256 of JBLHLO010000182.1, read as the reverse complement.
AAGAATTACTAGTTGTATATTTTAGGCCCCGGCAATCATGCCCGGCATGTTCTAAAGCCGCTGAAAACGCCCCAGCGATCAGGTTCGAAATAATTGCGGTAGGACGCATGCATCATACGCCCACGGCTGGTCCAGGCCCCGCCACGCAGGACCTTGGTTTCGCCGAACAAGGGGGCGGAATAATCCTTATACATATCAGGGGAAAAACCGGGATAAGGCCCGAAGGTGTCGGCGGTCCATTCCCAGATATTGCCCAGCATTTGCCGGCATCCGAAGGCGCTATCGCCCCCGGCCAGGGCACCGACATCGACAGGCCCCAATGCCCGTCCGTCAAGATTGGCCCGCTCAAAGCTGGGCGGCGCGGCACCCCAGGGATAGCGCCGCTTGACCTCGGCCAAGGTACCATCCACCGCAGGCATGCCGGTGGCGGCTACTTCCCATTCAATCTCGCTCGGCAAACGCAAACCCGCCCAACGACAATAGGCCTCGGCCTCATACCAAGAAACATGGATCACTGGTTCATGTGGCGGTATGGGAATCCATTGATCGAAACGCCGCAGCTGCCATTTTCCGGGGTGATCACCAGAACTGTCGGCGCGCCAATAGCCAGGATGGCGCCGCTCGCCAGTCTGGCGCCAGGCAAGGCCATCGGCACACCATAGATCATCGCGCTGATAGCCCCCGTCGTCGATAAAGGCCGCAAACTCGGCGTTGGTGACCGGTGCCTTGGCGATGGAAAACGGTGCGACCGTGACCGCATGGGCCCATTTTTCGTTGTCGAACAGGAAGTCGGCATCACGGGGGGCGCCCAACATAAATGACCCGCCCGGCACATCGACGAAGCCGGGACAAGGACCGGCGGACCGCTCTGCCGCAACATCGCCGGCGAGCGCCAATTTTGGCGTTGGATAGGCCAGCGTCTGACGCGCCCACAGGAAAGCTTCCGTATGCATATCTTCATGGAAGACGCCAAACTTATAAAGGAAGCTTCTTTCCGGGTCCGTGACCTCACTATCCAGACGATCGATTACCGCATCGAGGACATCTTGCATGTAACGCAATACATCCGGCATTGATAACAGCGGCAAATCCCATCGCGTTTCATGGGCGACGGTAATGGAATTGAAAAGTGCGTCCGCCTTCTCATTCCCGAGAAAACTTCTTTCACCGTAAAATTCCCGCAGGATGAAATATTCATAAAAATAGGCGACGTGACCGATTTCCCAACGCAACGGATTTACCGTCGGTATTTTCGGCCCCATCAGTTGTGCCTCGTCCAGCCCCTGGACAAGTTCCAGCGTCCGCGCCCTTGCATCTTGCATCATCTCGGTCAAATCTACGGTGGGGACGGGCTGGGTCACAGGCTTTCCTTATTTACTTGAACTATACGCCACCAAGGCATGAGCATGAAAATTAGCCTGATAACGCCGGCTGGAAAACTCTCCAAAAACGGTAATCGCACTTCCGCGGTGCGTTGGGCAGGTTTTTTGCGCGCCCAGGGCCACCGAGTGCGAATCAGCGTGGACTATCACAATGAGCCGGCCGACCTAATGATCGCCTTACATGCCTGGCGCAGCGCCGGGGCCGTCCAGCAATTTTGCACGCTTTATCCGGGCCGGCCCTTGGTGGTCGCACTCGGCGGAACCGACGTCAACAGCTTCCTAAAAACCGACCCGGAACCGACGCTGGCTTCCATGAAAGCGGCCGACGCTCTGGTCTGCCTGCATGACCTCATCGGTCGCGCACTCCCCGCCCCGCTTCGCAAAAAGCTGCACGTCATCAAACAATCGGCGCAACCCCTGACAACGCCCAGACGCCCATCGCAGCGCCATTTCGATATTTGTGTCATCGGCCATCTGCGCACCGAAAAAGATCCCTTCCGCACGGCGCTCGCCGCACGGCAATTGCCCGACACCTCACGGCTGCGCGTTATTCATCTTGGCCGGGCCCATGAAAAAATCTGGGCCGATCAGGCGCGGGCTGAAATGGCGCACAACCCCCGCTATCACTGGCGGGGAGAAGTTTCCGGCTGGCGCGTTCGCCGCGAATTCGCCAAAACCCGCCTTATGGTGATCTCCTCGATCCAGGAAGGCGGTGCCAATGTGGTGTCCGAAGCCCTGGCGGCAAAGGTGCCGGTGATCGCGTCCAACATCGACGGCAATGTCGGGTTGCTGGGACGTGGCTATCTCGGATATTACCCGGTCGGTGACGAGGCTGCCCTGGCAAAACTGCTAATCCGGGCCGAAACCGACCCCCGTTTCCTCAAATCCTTGGAAGCCGCCTGCCGGAAACTCGCACCGCAATTCACGCCAAAACGCGAAGCGGCCGGCTGGAAAGCGGTCATCGATCAAATCACATCCTAGGGTTCAGGCTAGGTCACGGATTCAGGGTCACCGGTTCCAAATGCTCGCTTTCGGCCAGAACCCGACCGATCACTGCGGCGTCCCCGTAACCCAACCTATGGAGATCCTTGAGACAGGCCTCAACAGCCCCGGCGGGAAGGCTGGCCAGTAACCCGCCCGAGGTCTGCGGATCAAACATCAACGGGTAACGCTCGCTCTTGACCGCCGCGTCCATATTGCGGATCGCCCGGCGCAAACGCAGGTTTGCCGGCTGCAATGAACTGAGAACGCCCGCCCGCACGGTTTCAAGAGCACCCGCCATGATCGGCAGTTTCTGAAGATCAATTTCCACATCGACCCCGGACGGTTTGATCATCTCAACCATATGGCCCAGCAGCCCGAAGCCGGTCACGTCGGTGCACGCGGTCGCGCCAGCGCTATACAGGCATTCGGCGGCGGCGCGATTGGACTGCACCATTGAGGCGATCGCCCCTTCGATCCAGCGGCCCTTGGCAAGGCCCTGCATGTCTGCTGCGAATAACGTTCCCGTGCCAAGCGCCTTGGTCAGGACCAACACATCGCCTGCGCGCATGCCCCCCTTGCGCAAAAGGGACGCCCGGTCAGCCAGACCATTGACGGCGAAGCCGAGGGCCAGTTCGGCCCCTTCACTGGTATGACCGCCGACCAAGGCCGCCCCGGCATCGTTCAGCACCTTCATGGCACCGGCCATCATCTGCGTCAGGGTGTCTTCGACCTTTGATTCAATGCCGTAGGGCACGGTGGCGATGGCAAGTGCCGATTGGGCTTCTGCCCCCATGGCAAAAATATCGCTGAGGGCATGATTGGCGGCAATTTGCCCAAAAACATATGGATCATCGAGGAACGACCGAAAATAATCAACCGTATGCACGACC
>JBLHLO010000181.1:0-5183 GCA_047621105.1 Alphaproteobacteria bacterium | reverse complement strand
CGTCTGCGGGGTCGCCCTGGTGGAATAGTTCCCACCCCCCTGGGATGGCAAACCATTCCATTTCGCTTTCAATGGCGCGCAGCGTTTCATCATCGAGCGCGTCGAGCAGTGGCAGGCCCGAGAACTGGGCACGGACCGCCTCCATGCTGGCGGTTGGGGTGCTCGGGGGTTCGGTGATGGCGGTTTCGCCACCGGATCGTTTCAGCAGATCGAAGAACCGCGTGACCATATACTTGCCTTAAAGAGGAATGGCAAAAGAGGAGGCTAGCCTAGGGCTAGGCCCGATGACTGGCAAGTCGCATGGCCTCACCCTTTCGTGACCGGTGAGCACATCGCCGTGGTTGACACTCATCCCCGTGGCCCATTGAATGCCTTCAAAGCGGCCCGCGCGTCATCACCCTGGGGAGCCCTATGCCCAAAAGCATCTTTGCCTACATCATCAAGCATTCCACCCGTCACCAGCTGCTGGTGCTGTTTGGAACCCTGTTTTATATGCCGCTGCTTTATCTTTCCTTCGAGCTGCCGAAGATCATTCTCAACCAAGCTATTGGCGGCAAACCGTCGGATTTCCCGAGGGTCATCCTCGGGCTTTCCTTTGATCAATTCAGTTATCTGTTGACCCTATGTGGGGTGCTGTTCGTGCTCGTATTGGGGGCGGGCGCGGTGCGCTATTCGATGCGCACCTTCAAGGGAGTCATTGGGGAAAGGTTGTTGGGCCGGCTGCGCCTCGATCTTTACAACCAAATTCTGCGTTTTCCTTTGGCGCGGCTGAGACGTGTGACCGGCGGTGAGATCATTGCCATGTCCACCGCCGAGGCAGAGCCAATCGCAAAGTACATGGGGCAGGCCGTTGCCAACCCCACCTTGCACGGTGGCACGTTCATCACGGCCATGGTTTTTCTGTTTGCCCAGGATTTAATCCTAGGGTTTGCCGCTATTGCCTTGTTCCCGGTGCAGGCCTGGCTGATCCCTGTCATGCAGCGCAAAATCAATGTCGCCAACCGGGGACGCATCGAATCGACCCGGCGCTTTGCTGCCCATGTGTCGGAAAGCCTCCAGGGGTTGAAGGAAATTCGTACCAATCACACGGCCGCATTTGAGAGGGCGACACTTTCGGCGCGGCTCAGCGCCATCTATCTTCGTGGACGTGAAATCTATTCGCGTTCCAGCTTCCTCATCTTCACCAATTATTTCTTCAATCACCTCACGCCCTTCCTGTTCTATTCGATCGGTGGGGTTCTGGTGCTTCAGGGCGATTTGACGATCGGCGCGCTGGTCGCCGTGATTGCCGCCTTTCGCGAAACCGCGGGACCGTGGAACGAACTCCTAGAAAGCTACCAGGACCTTCAAGAAAACCGCTTGAAATATGCGGCCCTGACCGAAAATTTTGATTTGAAAGAAGAAGCTTCCACGCAGCCCGTGTCCACCACGCAACCTGGCGACGGTCCGCTCGAACTCAAGAACGTTGCCGTCCAAGAAGACGGTATTCAACGTATCGATGGCGCCACCCTGACCCTGCCCATACCCGGCATGACCGCCATCATCGGCGCGGCCGACAGCGGCAAATCGGAACTGGCCGAGCTTCTTGCCGGCCTGAGACAACCCGACCAGGGCCAAGTGTTGATCGGTGGTGTGAATATGACCGATCTCAGCGCCGAAACTTTGGGCCGCGCCCTTGCTTATGCCGATGCACAAAGTTTTGTCTTTTCGGGCAGTTGGTTCGACACTTTGGTTTATGGCCTCAAACGCCCCCCCGAAGCCGCGACCGATCCGGGAACGCAGGGTGAATGGCTCGACTATGCCCAGGCCGGAGTGGCCGATGCTGCAGGGTTGCGCGTCGAGATTCGCCGGGTTCTCGATATCACGGGGCTGGCCGATGAGATGCGGGCCCAGGGCTTACGTGGGGGCGTTACCGCCGATGTGGATGATGATTTTGCGGCAAAACTTCTCGTCGCCCGGCGCGCTTTCCGGGAAAGTGTTGCGGGCGAAGTCTGGTCCCAGGGCATCGAATATTTTGATGCCGACCGCTTCGTAGATAATGCGACACTGGCCGAAAACCTGCTCTTTGGCCGGCCGCTCGACGATACCTTGAGCGTCTATTGCCTTGCTGATGTGCCGGAGGTCATGGCGGTGATTGAACGCAATGGCCTCTGTGAGATTCTGATCGATATGGGCCGCGAGGCGGCGACCACAATCTTGGAATTATTTCAAACTATTCCCGCCGGTGACGAGCGCTTGCAGCGATTGTCGTTGATCAAGCCAGAGGATTTTCCCGTCTATCAGGCCATTCTCGCGCGCCATGAGGGTAAGCCCGCTCAAGAGATTACGGGCGAAGATCGTAGGCGTTTGCTGTCTGTCGCCTTCCAGCTCGCGCCCGCTTATCAGCGCCTTGGCCTTATTGATGATGCATTTCGTGCGCGATTGCTGACTGCGCGCAAAGATTTCATGACCAATGTGGCGCCATCGCTTGCTGATAAGCTCGACCCGTTTGACCCCGATAAGGTGACCGCCAATATCACGGTGCAATGCAATTTGTTGTACGGGCGGCTGGACAAGCGGGACAACCGTTTCTGGTCGGAGATTCGCGCGGCCATGGCGGCGGCCCTTGATGTGGCGGGGCTTAGTGAGACAATCATGGCGCTTGGCCTAGAAAGTTCGGTTGGGACCGCGGGCGGACTCTTGTCGGCTGAGCAAAAGCAACGCCTGGCCGTTGCCCGTGGGTTGCTGAAGCGCCCCCGTGTATTGGTTCTCAATGAGGCTCTATCGGCGCTTGATGCCGATGACCAAGTCAGCCTTATACGGCGTTTGGCGGTGGCCACGCCGCGGTTGGGTGTCATCTGTGTCGGCGCTGTGCCGGAGGAAGCCAAGGAGTCTTTCGACGCAATCTGCGTGATGAAGAAGGGGCGTTTTGACAATGCACCGGCGGCGCAGATTTCCGCGCCATCGGATGACACGGCGGATGCCTCGCGTGATACCATTGAGGCCGAAGCTCATTTCCTTGCATCAATCCCCGCGCTTGCCAATGTGCGAAACGATACGCTCCGGCTGATGGCCTATGCCGCCGAACGCCGCCACTTTGAGCCGGGCGATGCGCTGATCCGCGAGGGGGAAAAAAGCGTGGATGTTTATGTAATCCTAGAAGGTGCGGCCGAAGTAACCGTCGGCGTTGGGGGCCGAGTGGTCGGCACCGCCGGGCCAGGCGCTTTCTTAGGCGAGGTGGCGGCCATTGCCGGATTGCCGCGCACGGCAACGGTCACGGCAACGGAATCCGTCACGGCGCTGGCGCTGGCGCGTGACGTGTTTCTTGACCTTATGCAGCGCGATGATGGATTAAGCCGGGCGTTGTTGCGCGACATGGCAGGCCGGGTGGTCGCCCTGGCCGGCGAGTTATCCGCTGTTCAATCGCGCTGAACGTCACACCTAGGCAACGTCACACCTCGGTAATGAAATCCTCGGGCTTGAGATCGGCGCGCGGATAAGTGTGCGGGCTCTGGGTCATGCCACAGGCAACACAGGCTTCGGCAAAACGAATCGACACTGCCTTGGTGTTGAACACCGGCACCCCTGAGCCTGCTTGCAGAACCGCCGGATCGACCACATAAGGAATGATCGCGCCACCGAGCGGGATGATCGCTTCGGCTCCGGTGTCTTTGACAATGCTTTTGATCAGGGCAATCGATTTTTCGGTGATTTCATCGCGCCGTTGCTCAAGGTCCGAGCCATAGATATGGATGGTGCGGATGTCGGCAACCATGTGGTCCATACCGATCATGCGCAGGAGCCGCCAGGTATAAGGAATATGTGACCGGAGCGGCACGGTGATGCCGATCTTATCGGCCAGGGTTGCGGCGGCATGAATCGTCGTACGCAGGGGGCCGATGACGGGGATTTTGACCACCAATCGACCGCCGTCGACGCCCGGATCAAAAGTATTGGATTGGATCACGGCGTCATAGCCGGTGGCTTCCGCCCAGATGATTTTGCGAATCAGTGATGGTACATCCATCATGTGATCAAGGCCGTTGAGCATGCTCTGATTGCCGAGCGAATCTTCGACCTGTGAGCCTGCAAAATTATCGGGAAAGCCGATCTCAATCTTGGTCCCCGGCGAGGCGTAAGAATTGAGCAGTTTTTCAATGCTCTCTACGTTGTATTTGGCGGCGTTCTTGGGCGCCTTGTTGAGGAAAAGAATGCGCATAATCATGTCTCCCTTTGTGCCGGGGCGTTTGGCCGCCCTGGTGATCGTTATGGGCTAAGTTTACAGGACCGGCGCAGTTGGGCAACCGTGCCGCGTGCCCGGTTTATCGGCTCGGTCAGGTTAGGTCGTGATGGGCGCCGCCAGTTCGGCCATCAGCGGCCGTATGGAGGGCAGGTTTTCCAGGTCCAACACCATGTCGCGGACCTTGGCTCGGCGATCATCAGCCAAAAGCCCGGCGGTGGTGAGTTCAAATTTATTGACGACCGCATCCCGGGGGATCCCGCCGTGGCTCATGCCCGGCGCCTCCAGGGCTTCGGCGGCAAAGGTTTCGCCGCCGGCCATGACAATGCGGATGGCCGACGGATAACCGCCCGGTGCGCGGGTGCTGAGTGTGGCATCGGTGTCAAAGACCATGCGATCCATCAAGGCGCGTATGTCCGGCGCGTTCCACCGCTCATTCAAGTATTGGCGGGTGGTGAGCATGCCATCCATAAGGCTGACGGCGGCAATGAACGGGAAACTGTGATCAGCCGCTTCGCGGGAGCGCGGATCAACGCGCCCGGGGTCGATCTGTTGGCGGCGAATCATCGGGTTGTCCGCCATGGTGATGGTGATCGTTTCAATTTCATCCAGTCGGCCCTTGATCTTGGCGGCCAGCGGGATCGCTGCGGTGGCCACGGTCTGGCCGGTGGCCAGGCAGGGGTAGGCCTTGATTGAGGACCAGATCATTGAGCAGGGGTCTTTGATCGGCTGCTTGAAGACTTGTTCGGTTCCGTCGAGATGAAACATCGACCCGAGCCCCCGTTCGTTCTCCATCACTTGTAAGGGACCGGTCAGTCCATGCGCTGCCATCACGGCGCATTCCACAGCGGTATGGGCGATCATCGCATTGGCAAGATATTTGGCGGCGGAAATATTGCCACCCCGCACGACCCCCGGTGTTGCCGCTCGGTTGGCCGCACGCGCGACAGCATTTGCCGCGGCT
>JBLHLO010000180.1:0-5189 GCA_047621105.1 Alphaproteobacteria bacterium | reverse complement strand
GCTGGGGTGCGGACCGGCAAGCGCTATATCATGCAATCGAACGGTGGCACGGCGACCTTCGCCGCCGCCGCCCGTAAAGCGGTGGCGACGGTATTGTCAGGCCCGGCAGGGGGCGTGACCGCAGGCATCAATCTGGCCCGTGACGTAAAAGCCCCCAATTTGATCACCTTCGACATGGGCGGCACCAGTTGCGATGTGGCCTTGATCAAGGACGGTCAGGCCTCGAGTGCTAACCGTATTGAGGTCGATGGCCGGGTCATCGCCGTGCCGATGATGGATATCAACACCGTATCGGCGGGTGGCGGCACCATTGCGCGTGTGGACGCGGTGGGTCAGCTCCAGGTAGGCCCCGATTCGGCGGGCGCGGTGCCGGGGCCAGCATGCTACGGCAAGGGCGGGACCCTGCCGACGGTCACCGATGCCAATTTGGCGCTCGGCTATCTGGGCGAAGGTAATTTTCTGGGTGGGCGCATGCAGCTCGATACTGCGCAGGCGAAGCAGGCCATTGCCGATAAGGTCGCGGGTCCCTTGGGGATGAGCATTGAAGCCGCCGCCGAAGGTATCGTGCGGATCATCAACGTCAAGATGGAGGAGGCGATCAAGGCCATCTCGACCATGCGTGGGTTTGATCTTCGTGACTTCATCTTGGTGCCATTTGGCGGTGCGGGCCCGCTTCATGCCGGACAGATGGCGCGCAACCTTTCCATGCGCGGCGCCATCGTGCCGCTCTATCCGGGAGTTAATTCCGCGATCGGTCTTTTACAGGCCGACGTGCGTCACGATTATGCCGCCTCGCGCCTGACATTGTTGTCGAAGGTCGGTCCAGGGGAGGTATCGGCCCGGCTCAAGGCGCTGGCCGATACCGCGCGCGCCGAATTGAAGGCGGAAGGATTCAAAGCGTCCGAAATTACCCTCGAATACGGGATCGACATGCGCTATGCGGGCCAAGGCTATGAATTGACCGTGCCGCTCACTTCCGAAAGAGTCACGGCTCGAATGCTCGGTGAAATCCGCACCTTGTTCGATGACACCCATAAAAAATTATTCGGTCATTCGGGCCCCGAAGAGCCGGTGGAAGCGGTGACCTACCGCGTTGCCGGCATCGGTCGTTTGCCCGAGGTCAAGATGCCGACATTCCGCAAGCAGGGGCTGCGACTTAAGGATGCCTATCTCTGTGCGCGCAAGGCCCGTTTCGATGGGGTGAGTGATAGCGTGCCGGTGTATCAGCGCGAACGGCTTGATGTCGGGCATCGGGTCAAGGGGCCGGCAGTGATCGAACAGCTTGATTCGACCATTGTTTTACACCCCGGTCAGGTGGCCGAGGTGGACCGCTTTAAGAACCTCCGCATCACCGAGGGGAAATGACATGGCTAAAACCGTGAAATCCAAAAAACCGCGTAAAGCCCCAGTTAAACGGCCTGCAAAGCGGCGCGCTAAAAAAATGGCCCCCCGTGACGGCGTGGATCCGATCACCTTTCAGGTGATTAAAGCCTCGCTGGTCGGCATTGTCCGTGAGATGCAAAACTGTCTGTTCCGTACCGGCTTTTCCACCATCATTCGCGAAAGCCAGGATGCTTCCTGCGCGCTGATGAACACTGCTGGTGAAGTGATCGCCCAGCATGTCGTGTTGCCGTTGCATATTGGTGCTTTCCCCCATTGCACGGCGGCGGTGATCCGCGATTACGGCGATGATCTTGCGCCCGGCGATGCCTTCTTGATCAATCACACCTACGAAGGCGGCAGTCCCCACGCCCCCGATATGGCGGTGATCACGCCGATTTTTGCCGGCACGCGGCTGGTCGGGTTCAGCGGGAACATTGCCCATAAGCCTGATCTCGGCGGTCCGGTGCCGGGCAGTTGCTTCGCGCTGGCCAAGGAAATTTTTGCCGAAGGGCTGCACTTGCCGGCCGTGCGCTGTGAGCGCAATTACATACCCATGCGTGAGGTGGAACGTATCATCGCCGCCAATTCACGTACCCCGGAAATGGTGCTGGGCGACATCCGCGGTCAGATCGGCGCCGACCGTCTAGGCGAAGGGCGGGTTGCCGAACTGCTCGACAAATATGGTGAGAATCAGGTGCTGGCCTGTTTCGACGAATTGATGCGCGTGTCCGAGGGTATTTTGCGTGCGGCTATCGCCAAGTGGAAGGATGGCCGCTTCGAGGCCGAACGGTTTGTCGATAATGATGGCATCGACCTCGATAAGCCGATCCGTGTGCATGTGGTGGTTGAAAAGAAGGGTGATCGTATTTCCTTCGATTTCACCGATTCCAATGACCAAACCCGGGGGCCCGCCAATATCCGCCCGCCTTTGGTGCAGGCGGCCATGGTCTATACCCTGATCACCCAAGTAGATCCGACCATCACCATTAACTCAGGGCTGCTCAAGGTGGCCGAGATTAAGTTGCGCGAAGGCAGCGTGCTCAACCCTTATTTCCCAGCGCCGGTGAACACCTATATGCCAACCGTGACGGCGGTGACCGAAGCGACCATCGAAGCGATGAGCAACATCGTGCCCGGTCGCGCCCGGGCCGATGGCTGTGGGTCGCGCTCGATCATCATTGGTGGGCGCTCAACCCGGTCGGGGAAGGGGTACGTCCAGTATGAGATCGTCGGCGGCGGCACCGGCGGTCGGGCGATGAAGGATGGTATTTCTGGGGCATGTTCGCATCAGTCCAATGCCCGGATTGCGCCGGTGGAAATTATTGAATCCGAATTTCCGACCCGGGTGCGCCGCTTTGAACTGATCCCCGATTCAGGTGGGGCCGGGGCCTTTCGTGGGGGACTTGGCGTGTTACGGGAATACGAAAACTTGGGCGAAGCGCGGTTCAATATCCGTTCCAACAAGCATTTCATCCCGCCGCGCGGTGTTGGTGATGGCTTAGAAGGCCGCTGCGGGCGTCTCACCATGCACCCCGGTGAGGGGCGTGAGGAGATTTTGCCGTCGCGTTATTCCGATTACCCGCTCAATGACGGCGATATCTTCCGTTTGGAAACACCAGGCGGTGGTGGGTACGGCGATCCGAAGACGCGCGAGGCGGCGCGGGTGTTGCGCGATGTCATCGAAGGCTATGTCACCTTGATAGCGGCGCGCGATATTTACGGCGTCGTGTTGGTTAAAAAAGGGGACACTTACGTGGTGGACGAGGGTGAGACCCAGCGTTTGCGTGGTGCTTAGGGTGCCCCACCGCGCCGGTTGAACAAGAACCCGAGCCCATCCCGCCGCACGATCCATTGGTAGAGTGCCCAGGCGATGGCGATATTGATCAACGCGGCGAAGATTACATCCGATAGCCAATGGGCGCCTTGCATCATGCGCCCGATCCCGACGGCGGTGCCAAAACCGACCGCCACAACGATAGAGATTCTGCGCCGGATGCCAGGCGCGGCCAGAAATGCGAAAGTGATCATGGCAAAACCTAATGAAGCATGGCCTGAAACGAAGGCACAATTGCGCTTGCATTGATCGCTGATCACGAAGGCTGGCGTGAAGTTGGCTTGTTTGCCAAATTCCACCACCTGGGCGGGCCGCGCCCGGCCTATGTTGTTTTTTAGTATTTCATTGGTTACCAGCGCCGGGCCGAGGAGGAAGGACAGGGCAATATAAGCGATCACTGCGCCGCGCACGCGAAACCGCCGGAGGGCGGGTATGGCCCAAGCCAGGATCATCAGGGCGACTAGCCCCGCGATCAGTATTTCGAGCACAAGGATGGAATCGTAGATCAGGGTGACTAGCGGGTGGTGTTCAAGGAAAAAGCCTGTTCCGATACGATGGAACAGCCGTGCCGCTTCTATATCGAGGCCTGGTAAAACCAGGAACAAAATGGCCAGCGCCGCGCTCACGGCTAGATAAATCGCTGGTTTCATGGGGCTCCCGGTGGCATCGATAATATCCGGCAGATCGACCGAAAGCCCCGGCCGCCGCCGCGTGCGGACCATAACCGCCGGGCAAGCCGTGATCAAGGCCGGGTGGATGGCCCCCCGTTTGCCAATCCCCCCGCCAATAGCCCTTGGACAATAGGGGCGCGCTTCGGTAAAACCCGAACAAATTGCAAATGGTGCCAAAGCGAGATGCCGCCCATTCTTTCAGTTGTTGTGCCCGTCCGTAACGAGGCAGGGAACATTCTCCCCCTCATCGAGGAGATCCATGCCGCGCTTGAAAATCGGCATGAGTTCGAGGTCATCTACGTCAATGATGGGTCTACAGATGATACGGCGGCACGGCTGACCGAAGCCGCCGCGCGTTTCCCCCGTTTGCGGGCGATTGCCCATCGGGAGAGCTGTGGGCAATCGACGGCGATCCATACCGGGGCCCAAGCGGCCCTCGGCACCTGGATCGTCACGTTGGACGGTGACGGCCAGAATGACCCCGCCGATATTCCGGCCTTGGTGGATATTGCGCTTGGCGATCAGGGCGGGCGTCTCCATTTGGTCACCGGCATCCGGGCGAAGCGCCAGGATTCTTGGCTCAAGCGTGTCTCGTCACGGGCCGCCAACGCGATCCGACAGTTCTTGCTGCGCGACGGTGTTTCCGATACCGGTTGCGGGCTCAAGGTCATGCGCCGTAAGGCTTTCTTGAAGCTGCCGTATTTCGATCACATGCACCGCTATTACCCGGCGCTTATCATGCGTGGTGGCGGTGAAATCAAATGTGTGAATGTCAATCACCGCCCGCGTGCCCGGGGCGTGTCAAACTACGGGTTCTGGGATCGGCTCTGGGTTGGCATTACCGATCTATTCGGCGTCGCTTGGCTTGCCCGTCGGGCCAAGCACCCGTCCATCGAACCCGAGAATTAAACCCGTGCAGGCGTTGAAACCCTATCTGCGCGGCCTGGTGCTGATCGCAACCTTGGTGGCGCTTGGTGCGCTCATCAAAATGACGGGGCTTTACGGCCTCATGGACGAAGGATGGGTGGACCGGGAAATCCGTGGCCGGGGCTTGATGGGGGAAGTGATCTTCGTGGCCCTCGGCGCCGGGCTTACCGCCATCGGTTTTCCGCGCCAAGCGGTCGGCTTTCTGGGGGGATATGCTTTCGGGCTGGGGCTTGGCACTGGGCTGGCGCTGGCCGCTGCAGCACTCGGCTGCATGACCGCCTTTACGTATGCCCGGTTGATGGGGCGCCGCTTCGTACGCGAACGCTTCGGCGCGCGTATCCGCCGCCTTGATGCCTTCCTGCATGACAACCCGT
>JBLHLO010000179.1:0-5195 GCA_047621105.1 Alphaproteobacteria bacterium | reverse complement strand
CCAAAGGCGACCTGCTGTTCACCATAGACCCACGCCCCTTCCAAGCGCGGGTCGCCGCCACAAAGGCCGAATTGTCCGCGGCACAAACTGCCGTTCGGCTCGCCAAAACTGAATTGGCGCGGGCGGAAAAACTGATCCGCACCAGCGCCATCAGCAAAGAACTCCTCGACACGCGCCGCGCGGCCAAAGAAACGGCCGAGGCCCGTACCGAAGGGGCGCGGGCGAATTTACGCACTGCCGAGCTTGACCTGGAATTCACCAAAATCAAGGCCCCCGTTGCCGGACGGATTTCAGACCGCAAGATCGATGTCGGCAACTTGGTATCGGGGGGAACGGCATTAACCAATGTGTTGGCCAATATCGTTTCACTCGATCCGATCTATTTTATCTTTGACGTCTCGGAAGCGGACTACCTCCGCTACAACCGGCTTGATAAGGCGGGGCAACGTCCCTCATCACGGGACACGGCCAACGCCGTCTATGTCCGGCTGATGGACGAAGACAAGTGGACCCGCAAAGGGCGCATGAACTTCGTCGACAACCGCATCGATTCCAATACCGGCACGATCCGTGGGCGGGCCATTTTCGACAATCCCGACGGACTGCTGGTGCCGGGCGTATTCGGCCGTTTGCGGGTCGTCGGTTCGAGTAAATATGAAGCTATGCTGTTACCGCCGGAAGCCGTGCTGTCCGACCAAAACAACCGGATCGTTATGACGGTGGGCGATGGTGACGTCGTAATTCCTAAACAGGTCAAAACGGGACCGGTGATTGATGGGCTGATCGTCATCCGCAACGGAATTACGCCCAATGACCGAATCATCATCAAAGGGTTACAGCGCGCCCGACCGGGCGGCAAGGTAATCGCCCAAGATACGGCGATCGCCAATCCCGCCACCGCCAGCGCGCCAAAGAACTGAAGCGAGAAGGCCGATGAAGCTTTCCCACTTCTTTATTGATCGCCCTATTTTCGCTTCGGTCATCGCAATTTTGATTACCATGATCGGCGCAATCAGCTTTTTTGAGCTCCCCGTTGCCCAGTATCCGGAAATAGCGCCACCCACAATCCAGGTCACGGCCGCCTACCCCGGTGCATCAGCCGATGTGGTTTCAAAAACGGTCGCAACGCCGCTGGAGCAGGAAATCAACGGCGTCGAAGGCATGCTGTACATGCTGTCCCAGGCAACCGGCGATGGACGGCTGCAATTGACTATCACCTTCAAGCTCGGCACCAACCTGGATCAAGCGCAAGTGTTGGTCCAAAACCGCGTCGCGGTCGCTGTGCCCCGGTTACCGGAACAAGTGCGGCGTCTGGGAGTTACAACGCGCAAGAACTCGCCCGACCTGATGATGGTGATCCATATCCTGTCGCCTAACGGGACCCGCAATAATCTTTATCTCTCCAATTATGCGAAGACCCAGATCATCGACCGCTTGGCACGCCTCAACGGCGTCGGCGAAGCCCGGTTGTTTGCCGATCGTGAATTTTCGATGCGCATCTGGCTTGATCCCGACCGTATCGCCGCCCGCAATCTCACTGCGGGTGAGGTTGTTTCGGCCCTGCGGGCCAATAACCTTCAGGTCGCGTCGGGGGTGATCAATAAATTGCCAGTCCCCAAGCCCGGCGCTTATGAATTGAATGTGCTGACCTTGGGACGCCTTGTCGAGCCCGAAGCCTTTGGCAACATCATCGTCAAAACCGGGACTGACGGCCGCGTCACCCGGGTCCGTGATATCGCCCGGGTTGAGCTTGGCGCCCAGGACTATTCCACGACAGGTTATCTCAACGGCAAAAATGCCCTGCCGATCTTGATTTTCCAGCGGCCGGGATCAAACGCACTCGAGACCTCCGATGCGCTCCTCTCGACAATGAAAAGCCTGTCTGCTGAGTTCCCCCAAGGTGTCGGGTACACCGTGGTCTACAACCCGACAGAATACATCGCCGAATCCATTGATGCCGTTTACATCACCATCCTCGAAGCCGCAGCCCTGGTAATTTTAGTAATTATGATCTTCCTTCAGACATGGCGCGCGGCGGTGATCCCCATCATCGCCATCCCGGTATCGTTGATCGGCACCTTCTCGGTGATGTCAGCCTTCGGGTTTTCGGTCAACAATCTGTCGCTTTACGGCATGGTGTTGGCGATCGGTATCGTCGTCGATGATGCCATCGTCGTGGTGGAAAACGTCGAGCGCTACATGCGCGAGGGAAAATCCCCACGCGAGGCCGCCCATATCACCATGAACGAAGTGAGCGGGGCGCTGATTGCCACCACTTTGGTGCTGTTCGGCGTCTTTATACCGACCGCTTTCATCGCCGGCATTTCCGGCCAGTTCTATCAGCAATTTGCCATCACCATCACCGCGGCAACGGCGATCTCAACCCTGGTATCACTTACCCTGTCACCGGCCATGGCCGCCATCTTGATGAGGCCGAAGGACGATTCGGCGCCCGCGCCGAGCGGGTTCATGGGACTTATCGGCACGCCATTTCGGGCCTTCACCCATTGTTTTAATTATCTTTTTGAGAAACTAGCCACAGGCTACGGCGCACTCACAAGCCGCGTCGTACGCGCCACCTTGGTCGTCCTGATTGTCTATGCCGGGTTGATTGGCGTGAGCGGCTATCTGTTCGACCGCACGCCACAAGGATTCATCCCCGATCAGGATCAGGGCTACCTGATCACGGTTGTGCAACTGCCGCCGGGGGCGTCACTGTCGCGTACCGACGAAGTCATCCGGCGCGCTACCGATATCATCCTCAAGCATCCCGGCACGACCAATGCTGTCGGCTTTGCTGGTTTCGATGGCGCAACCTTCACCAACGCCTCCAATGGGGGGGCAATTTTCTTTACCATGAAGCCCTATGGCGAACGGGCCGGCACGGGCATGACGGCGCAACGCATCCTGCAAGAGGTTCAGGCGCAACTGTTCACAATCAAGGATGCCAATATCTTCCTCGTCGCGCCACCGCCAGTGCGCGGCGTCGGCAACGGCGGCGGGTTTAAACTATACGTACAAGATCGCCGCGCCCGTGGCCTAGGCGCACTCGAAGCAGCGACCACCGACTTAATGTTCGCCGCCATCCGTGAGCCCAGCATCGCTTATGCGTTCACGCTGTTCAATACCGGCACGCCACAGATTTTTGCCGATATTGATCGCGTAAAAGCGGACATGCTGGGAGTGCCGCCCGGTCGGATATTCGAAGCGCTTGAGGTTTATCTTGGCTCCGCCTTCGTCAATGATTTCAATTTCCTCGGCCGGACCTTCCGGGTCACCGCCCAGGCCGATGGAAAGTTCCGCGATGAGCTAACCGATATTGCCTACCTGCGTGCGCGGTCCAATTCGGGGCACATGGTGCCCATCGGCTCGGTCGCAACCTTCAAGCAAGTCACCGGTCCCAACCGCGTGCCACGCTATAACCTATACCCCGCAGCGGAGCTGCAGGGCGCCGCCGCGCCCGGCTTCTCGACCGGCCAAGCCATCGCCGCGATGGAGCGGCTGGCCACCGCGCGCCTGCCCGATGGTTTTTCCTTCGAATGGACCGAACTCGCGTTGCAACAAAAACTGACCGGCGATACGGCGACCATCGCTTTCGTGCTTGCCGTCGTGTTCGTGTTCCTGCTGCTGGCCGCCCAATATGAGAGCCTGTTGCTACCGCTCGCGGTGATCCTGATCGTCCCCATGTGCTTGCTATCGGCGATTGTCGGCATCGTGCTGCGGGGCATGGATAACAATATCCTGAGCCAGATCGGCTTTGTCGTTTTGATCGGCCTGGCCGCCAAGAATGCGATCTTGATCGTGGAATTCGCCAAACAGGGCGAAGAAAAGGGCATGAGCCCAATCGATGCGGCAATTCACGCCGCCCAAACCCGTCTTCGGCCGATCCTCATGACATCCTTCGCCTTTATCCTTGGCGTGTTACCGCTGGCCTTCGCCACCGGGGCTGGGGCTGAGATGCGCCAAGCATTGGGGACCGTCGTATTCGCCGGCATGGTTGGAGTTACCTTCTTTGGCCTCATTTTCACACCGGCGTTCTACGTCATGTGCCGGTGGATCGGCACGCATATGAGATTTGGTCGCTCAAAATCAACATGATGGCGTCTCCATTGTCATTCCGCTTTAATGACAAAAATGATGCCTACACAGAAAGATAACCACACCACCTGTTGCGTGGTCGGCGGCGGCCCGGCTGGCATTATGCTCGGCCTACTGCTGGCGCGCTCGGGTGTTGATGTGACGGTGCTGGAAAAGCATGACGACTTCCTCCGCGACTTCCGCGGCGATACCATTCACACCTCCACCATCAATCTGATGGAGGAACTGGGATTGGCAGAACGGTTCCTCTCGCTGCCCCATCAGAAGGTGACACGTTTGAGCGGCCTGGTCGGCGGCACACCGGTGCAGGTCTGTGACTTCACCGCACTCGGCGGTAAATATCCCTATATTCTGCTGATGCCACAGTGGGATTTTCTCAACTTCCTTACCGAAGAAGCGCGCAAATACCCGACCTTCCATTTACACATGGGAGCTGAGGCACTGGATGTGGTGAAAGAGGGTGACCGCGTCTTGGGGGCCACATACCGTCAAAACGGTGAGATGCGAACCCTCCATGCTGACCTAACCATTGCCTGCGACGGGCGAGATTCGACCCTACGCACCATCATGGGTGAGAAACCAAAAGTTTTCGGCACACCCATGGACGTAATGTGGTTCCGTCTGCCCCGCAAGCCAAACGATGGGGACGAATCAGGGTTGCGGCTCGAACGGGGACGTATGCTGGTGATGATTAACCGCGGCGATTATTGGCAGATGGCCTATGTGATCCCCAAGGGCACAAACGACAAGGTGCGCGCCGAGGGCCTCGATACGTTTCGTGCTTCGGTCAGAAAATTATGTGACTTCATGGAACCCGAACGGCTCAACGCGATTTCCAGCTGGGATGACGTGAAGACCCTGGAAGTGTCGCTTAACCGTCTCAAGAAATGGCACCGCACAGGCCTTCTCTATATCGGCGATGCAGCCCATGCCATGTCACCGATAGGCGGCGTCGGCATCAATCTGGCCATCCAAGACGCGGTGGCCGCTGCCAATCTACTGGCTGCCCCACTCAAAACACGTAATGTGTCAGAAAGCGATCTCGCTGCGGTAGAAAAGCGGCGCCGCTTGCCGATTATTCTCACCCAAACCCTGCA
>JBLHLO010000178.1:0-5207 GCA_047621105.1 Alphaproteobacteria bacterium | reverse complement strand
TAACTCTCCAGGTTTATTTGTACCAGAGTGCGCAAATTATCCTCATCCTCGACCAGCAATATGGTTTCCCCTTTGGCGATCAGGCTGCGGTCACTGACTTCTGCGATGGTTACTGGGGTCTGATCCGATACGGGCAGATGAGTTCTAAAGAGCGTGCCCTTGCCCAATTCGCTTTCGACTTCGATCGCGCCCTTGCTCTGGGTCACGAAGCCATAAACCATGGCGAGCCCAAGTCCGGTGCCCTTGCCCTGGTCCTTGGTGGTGAAGAAGGGGTCGAAAATACATTTAACGACGTCCTCATCCATACCCTGGCCTTCGTCCTGGACTTCGATGCGGACACAACTTGTCGCCGAAAAATGCGGATGTTTTTCGATATAGGATTCATCCAGGTCGACGGCTCGCATGGAAATGTTGAGTTTCCCGACTTTGGGCATGGCATCCCGTGCATTGATCGCGAGATTCACAATGGCCTGCGCAAGCTGCGCGGTGTCGGTATCGAGCATGGCATCTTCCGTCATTCCATCGACGGAGAGGCGGATCATTTCCCCCAATAAGGGGCCCAGCATCGCTTCAACATCACGCAGGACCTGGCGAGCGGAGACAAGATTGGTGCTTATGGTGTCTCGACGGCTAAACATAAGCAGTTGCTTGGTCAGTGACGCCGCCTTGGCGGATGAATCGAGCACATGGCCCAATGAGGTCTTAGTCTCTTCGCCTGCCTCAGGCTGCTTTATGGCGACCCGGGTGTAGCCGTCGATGATAATCAGGATATTATTAAAATCATGAGCAATGCCGCCAGCTAATTGCCCGATGGAATCCATCTTTTGTGACTGATAGAGCTGCAGGGAAAGCTCTGACCGTTCGCGTTCCATTTTCTTGATGGGGCTGATGTCCGTATAGGTCGTGACAAATCCGATCCCCGGCATTTCCTTGCGGGTATATGTGTAAGTAATGCCGTTGGGGAGCTTGCGTTCCCCGGTTCTTTCACTCGTGTCACGGCCGCGCTCCAGCGCATCTTCAAGACTGCTCTGTTTGTGGCGCTTCGCTTTTTTGGCGAGTTCGTGCCGGTAGTGGGTGAATTCGTCAATATCCATGCCGAGTTTTAGGAATCCCTTAGGGAATTCGAACATGTTTTCAAAGTGCTGATTGTAGAGGATGAGTTTTTTTCTTCATCGAAGACGACGAAGCCCTGGGCCATGGTTTCGATCATCGATTCGAGGAACAATTTTTTCTGTGCGACGTCCCGTTCGGCTTTTTTCCGATTGGTGATATCGGTGTAGGTGGTGATCATTCCACTGCCCGGCAATGCGGTGCGGCGCAGCGCAAGTGTTTTATCGTCGTCCTTTTTTTCCAACTCCCTGTAATAGGGCGCGGTAAAATCTATTCTGGAACGATGGAATATATCTCTGGGAAGATTTCCAAGATTGCGCGGGATGCCGTAAAGTTCCGCACGCCCTACACTACGGTGGCCGCCCGGGGCACCCGTATGCTCATACGAGGGGATGAATAGGGGGCATGGGGCAATTGAGCGGAAAGCGTCTTTTTTTATATTCCGTGCTTATTATTGGGATCGTATTGATCTTGATCCTTATCTGGCTTTCTTTAAACCCAGGACACCCCAAACCCAGGACACCCCAAAAATCTGATTGTTCTGCTTGAGGATCCCGATGGGAAGGTCGGTGAGTTGGCGGTAACAGCCAACAACACACAGCAGGTTCTTTCCAAAACGCACCAAGCTACGGGCGCGTCTGCGGCGGATGAAGCGCCCCGTGTGCCCTACGTTATAAGCGATGAGGAAATCAATAAAATCTTCGGCGATGTCCTCAAGGGAAGGCCTCAACTTCCGGTAAGCTTCACCCTATTTTTCCAGCCTGGCACAAGTATCCTGGCATCCTCTGGGGAACAAATAGACCAGATCATCGCCGAGATTCAGCGACGCCCCATATCCGCCGTATCGATTTATGGGCATGCGGGTGAAACGGGTAATATCACTTTGAATCTTGGTGTTGCTCTTTTGCGCGCCCGGTCTGTGAGCTTCGCGCTTGCCTCTCGGGGGCTTGATAGAAGTAAATGGCACTGTCAAAGCAAAATTCTGAATACTTCAAGAGGGCGTCATGGCGCCAATCTCGAACCCAAAAAATCTGGAAAATCAACGGCTGCCAATTTGAGATCGGGTGCTCAGGCAAAGTAATCGTTTTTACTCTGACAACGCCCGCTGGAGGTCTTGGTGTGGGGATGCAGCCCCTTGTCGAGATCGCTCTCAGTGCGGCGAGCCCATTTTATAGCCACGGTTTTTTCTTGAAAGGTACGCGCGAATAATGGATAGCCTTTGCGGCGTATCTGTACCTGCCATTTTCTACCCCTCTTGCGGATGGATGCCATAACTGCCCGCTCCGTTGTGACGGATTTGTGACAGCTTGATTTGTTGGCGTTGTGGCCGGTTAAAGGCAGTGAGCCCTAGGCCTTGCGGAGTGAGGATTAGAGATGGTGGGCGCTACAGGGATTGAACCTGTGACCCCTGCCGTGTGAAGGCAGTGCTCTCCCGCTGAGCTAAGCGCCCCCGATATCCCTTCGGGCCGCCTGATATAGGGGGGGCTGCCGGGCCCTGTCAAGGCGCCGGGCAATGTCTTCAAGGATTCCCGCGGCGATCAGACATGCCTATTTTTTAGTGCCATGCCTTGGTTTGGCCGCAAAGCTGCGCTATCACTTTGCCCTAATGAGACCCTTTGCTTCCCCCTATACCGTGCTGCGGGCAGCGGTATTACCGTCATTGGCGCTGGCGCTGTTGATCGCCCAGCCAGCCCGTGCCGACGGCACCGCCAAGGCTGCGCTGCCAGTCGTATCTGAGGTCGGTGCGGGTAAGGAGCAGGTGCTCACCCTCGGCTATAATGTCTATCTTGGCGGTTTGCACATCTTCGCTTTCACCACAGATATTGCGCTCGCCAATGAGAGCTATTCCATTAAAGGGCGGGGCGAATCGCGTGGCATCATACAGGTGTTTTGGCGCTGGGCGGCGAAACTAGCGGTGGGGGGCACTATTGGCCCTGAAGGCGTGCGCCCGCAAATCTATAACGTCGACACATTCCGCGAGCGGCGTAATCGCTCAATGCAGCTCAGTTTCGACCAGGGTGGTAAATATACGACCCGCCGAATGCCCGTAGACACACCGCACCGTGCCGCCAAGCGTCAGTTGCCGGATTTAGTGCCAGCAGGGACCATTGACCCACTTTCAGTGGCGATGCTTATTGGGCGCAATGTTGCCAATGGCAAAGGCTGTAATGTCAAACTGCCGGTCTTCGATGGTAATCGCCAATATGACCTCAGTTTTACGGATCTGGGCAAAGATGTGGTGACGCCGACGCATTATTCAGTATTTGCCGGCGAGGCCCATCGTTGTCAGTTTAAGATGAAACGCGTTTCGGGCTTCCGCAAGCCACGCACCTATATGCTGTCTTGGAACGAGGGTGTCCTCGATCCGCCCGAGGTTTGGGTGGCGAAGCTCGTCCCGCAAATTCCACCGGTGCCGGTTCGGATGGATGGGGACCTCAACTTGGGGGCGCTCAGGATTTATTTGGTGTGGGCTGAGTTCGCTGGCAAACCCCTCTTTGCCGGAGGGGTCAAGCCCGATCTTAAGCAGCACCATGAAAAACAAACTAGCAAGGAATAGGCGTGCGGCTCAGAGCGCGCTATACTAAATCCGATATGAGTATTGAACAGAATGAGAAATGGCTGGCCCGCGCAAGCAGAGCCGCGAATGATGCTTTCGTCCCGAATGACGACGGTGAGCTGGCGCTGTTTGTCCGCCGTTGGCTGGCTAACCCGTTCAAGATTGGCGCCATTGTCCCGAGCGCGCCGGCGCTTGCCCGTCGTATGGCGCGGCAGACTGAGTATAAGGACGGCGAAGTCGTGGTCGAGCTGGGCCCGGGTACCGGTGCCGTAACCCGTGCTTTGTTGAAGGCCGGCGTTGCGGAGGAGCATCTGGTGCTGGTGGAGCGTGATCAGCATATGTACGATTTTCTTAAAACACGGTTTCCGCAGGCGACATTGATTCTGGGTGATGCGCGCCAACTTGACCAAATATTGCCGCCATGTTGGGTCGGCAAGGTATCGACCGTGGTCTCCAGCCTACCGCTGATGGGACTGCCGGGCAGTGTGCGTGACGATATCGTCAATGCGGCTTTTACCGTCATGTCGGAAGGCGGCCATTTCGTGCAGTATACTTATGGCCTGTTTTCACCAATTCCGAGAAAGCAACTTGGGTTGGTTGGGAAGAAAGTTGCCTTTGCGGGCGTCAATCTGCCGCCGGCCAGCGTCTGGCGGTACAACCGCCCTACCGTTTCAGCTACGGTTTAATCTCCCGCCAATCAAAGTCCGGCGATCGCTTTCGGCAAATCCTTGAAATTCTCGATCACCGCATCGGCACCAAGTTCGGCCATGGGCTCGGTGCCGTAGCCGTAGGAAACGGCGATGAATTTGACACCTGCCCCCTGGGCCGCATGGGCATCGTTGGCGCTGTCGCCGACCATCACCGCTTCGTGGGAACGGGTGTCGAGCATTTTCAAGAGCCCCTCGACATGCCCAGGATCAGGCTTTTTGACGGCGTAAGTGTCGCCGCCGGCCAGTGCATCAATCATATCGTCGAAGCCGAGCTGGCCCATCAGCCGCCGCGCCGGGCCTTCCGGCTTATTGGTGCAGATCGCGAGGTTGAAGCCTTCGCTCTTGAGCAAGCGGAGAGTTTCGGTGACCCCCGAATACGGCGGGGAGGGGGGCAAAATGTCATAGGCTCGACGCACTTCAGCCAGCGCCGCGTCAAAATCCGCGCCATCGGGGACATTACCGGTGGCCGCGAGCGCGCGGCGCGTGAGCATGATGATGCCATCGCCGATCATGTCCCGGACCTCATCGGTTGTAACCCGCCGCCGGTCGATGAGATCAAGCGCCGCATTGAGCGCCTGGGCCAGGTCAGCCGCGCTATCAACAAGGGTGCCGTCGAGGTCCAGTACGATGGTACGAATACGGGTGGGCATTGTAATCTTCTGCAATAATTGTTGACTTGGACACCCTCGTCCCTTGTGGCAAGGTGTCGCCGCCTGATTAAAAGGGTTATATCGTTGAGATTGAAGCAAAAAACACGTGCGCGCCGCGCGCTTACCCGGGAATGACAGACATGACCGGGCAGCCCAACATTATCATCCTTGCTGCGGGCG
>JBLHLO010000177.1:0-5233 GCA_047621105.1 Alphaproteobacteria bacterium | reverse complement strand
TTACCCGACAACAGAAAACGCCGATAATCGTCAAGGTCACCATCAAATGGCGTGACCCGGCCATTGGCGACCAGCAAGAAACGATCGGTCGTCGCTTCCAGCAAACGCCGGTCATGGCTGACCAAGATGACGGCGCCTTCGAAATCGTTCAGTGCCTTCAGCAATTCGGTGCGCGCATCAATATCAAGATGGTTGGTCGGCTCATCCAGGATAAGCATATTAGGCTTGTCCAGCGTGGCCAGGGCCAACATCAACCGGGCACGCTCACCACCCGATAGGTTTTCAACTTTGGTCAGCGCTTTATCGGCAGAAAAACCGAAGCCGCCCAATTGCGCGCGCAGCCTATCCATCGGCAAATTGGGGCGCAGATGAGATAAAGTTTGGACAGGCGTTAGCGCCCCATCCAATTCTTCCAATTGGTGCTGGGCAAAGTAACCCGGCACCCATTTACGCGCCCGCGTCAGATCACCGCCCATCAGGGGAAGCTTATCGGCCAGTAATTTCGCCAAGGTGGATTTGCCATTACCGTTTTTGCCCAACAACGCGATGCGGTCATCGGGATCAAAACGCATCGACATATTTGACAGGATCGGCTTGCCCGCCTCATAGCCCACGGCAGCACCATTCATGGTAATCAGCGGCGGGCTGGCCTCGACCGGTTTTGGAATGCGGATCGGCGCCACATGCTCGTCGACGGGAATATCGACGGTCTCCATCTTAGCCAGCATCTTCATGCGGCTTTGGGCCTGACGCGACTTCGTCGCCTTGGCCCGAAAACGGTCAACAAAGGACTGCATATGCGCGCGTGCGGCTTCCTGCTTCTTGGCAAAGGCGGCATCAAGCGCACGTTTGGCGGTGCGGGTAGCGGTGAAAGTATTGTAATCGCCGGTGTAGAGCGTGAGTTTACCGCCTTCAAGATGCAGAATAAATTCGGCCGC
The DNA here is from genome assembly GCA_047621105.1 of Alphaproteobacteria bacterium. Lineage (GTDB taxonomy): Bacteria > Pseudomonadota > Alphaproteobacteria > SMXQ01 > SMXQ01 > WHSO01. Next base: position 4,295 of record JBLHLO010000177.1, on the reverse strand, counting down.
TGTGTTCAAAAGATCGCGGTCATGGCTGACAATTATCACCGTGCCGCGGTAGCGGCGCAGAAAATCTTCCAGCCACAACACCCCTTCAAGATCGAGGTAGTTGGTCGGCTCATCCAACAGCAATAAATCTGGACTGGCGAACAGAATAGCGGCGAGCGCCACACGCATGCGCCAACCACCGGAAAATTCCGAACAGGGGCGCAGTTGTTCTTCTTCAGAGAAACCAAGACCTGCCAAAATAGATGCGGCACGCGCCGGCGCGGTATAGGCGTCGATATCAGCAAGCCTTGTGTAGATGTCACTCAGCGTTTGGGGGTCGGTTTCGACCTCGGCAGCACGCAATAAGTCTTCGCGTTCATAATCGGCCGCCAAGACCGTATCGAGCAAGCTATCGGCGGTGCCCGGCGCTTCCTGTGCCACTGCCCCCACTTTCCAATCGCGCGGCCAGGTGACCTCGCCGCTGTCGGTGGCCAGCTCGCCCAGGATCACTTTCAGCAGCGTCGATTTGCCTGCCCCATTACGCCCGACAAGGCCGATGCGCCGCCCCATCGGTAGATTGGCGCTGGCCCCGGCGATGATGTCACGGCCGGCGATACGGATGGTGATATTGTCGAAGCTCAACATAAGACTATGGGTCCAAACAAAAAATGTCCCCGCGGTCGGGGCCGCGAGGGCGATAGGCGTCGATTTCGGGAACCAAAATGACGGTGCAGACAGTCTCCTAGCGGCTTTTTACCGTCATATCCAGCCCATGATGTTTTTTGCCGGTTTTCCCATCTATTGTGGGGGCCCATTCCTGCGGGCCATCAGGAGGCCATACGGAAAAGCTCCAGCGCCATTGCCTGGCCCGGGGCTTTCATATTGGCTCTTAAACCCGGCATCAGCCCAGCACCTGCCCGGCACCTGTAAGAAAGTTAGTTAATGACGGAGCAAACGGCACAAACGGCACAAACGGCCAAGACAATCCCCCTGCGTACGCGGCTGGCCATATACGGCTCAGGCCTCTTCGCCGATGGCGCGACCAATGTGGTCATCCCGCTCTGGGTGCTCTACCTCGACCCCTCGCCCTTCGCCTTCGGCATCGTGATCGGGGCGCGGTCGTTCTTGCCATTCCTGCTCTCAATCCATGGCGGCGTTTTGATGGACCGATTGGGCGCGCGCAAGGTCATGCTGTTTTTCGCCTCGATCGGCCTGATGGTGCCGATCCTGTTCCCGTTGCTGCCCTGGGTCTGGGTGGCTGGCCTCTTGAACCTCATCATTGGGCTGTCGTCGACGATGAACTGGGTCGGCGCGCAGACCATGGTCGGGCAGGTGATCCAGGGTGATCCGGCGCTTACGTGGCGGGTGGCGTTCTGCAATCGGTTCGGCCATTTCATCTGTCCCGTATTGGCCGGCGTCATGTGGGATTTATTCGGCCCGTGGGGCGGCTTCGGCGTGACCTTCACCTGGGCGGTGTTGTTCATGATCACGGCGCTGATGCTGCCACGCCATAACGATGGTTCAAAGGATGACATGAACACGGTGGGTGATATCCCAAAGCCCGCTTTCCGTGTCCGTAGCGTACTGCCACGGTTCGAAGATTACACCCGGGCTTTTGCCCTGCTCGGCATCCCATTGGTTGGCATCGTCGCAGCGGCATCGGTGCTCAACATCGCCGTCGGCGCGATCCAAACGTCGTTCTTCATCGCCCATATGAAAGACATCGGACTGACCGGGACGCTGATCGGCCTGATCTTCGCCGGCCTCAACTTCTCCGGGCTCGTCGGCACCGCCAGCGTAACACCGCTCGCACAGCGGATCGGCAATGTCCGGCTGATGAACATCACCGTCGTCGCCGCGATCGCGGCGATCATCGTGACCCCGCTGCTGGCCGCCTTCCTGCCGCTGCTGATCGTCTCGGTCCTACGTGGTTTTGTCCAGGGCGCCGGTCAGCCGTTGATGATCATGATCCCCTCGAAAGCGGTGCCTGCCGGGTCCCAAGGGGCGGCAGTGGGGCTGCGCATTTCGCTCAACCGCTTCGTGCAGACCGTGTTGCCGCCGATCATGGGCGGCGTGGTCGGGTGGATCGGGCTTGAATACAGTTTCTATTGGATCGGCGGCATCCTGTTCGTGCTCACCTGTGGGCTCTGGGCCTTTTTTCGCCCGCCCAGTGCCGCCTGATGCGACACAATAGGCCCGACACAACAAGAAGGACTTATTTTTGTCGCTGCTTACGCGCGGCATAGCGCGCGTCGCGCGCGGCCTTGCGTTCCGCTGCAAGGGCAACCTCACGGGCCGCTTCTTCCGCGGCTTCTCTCTCTAGGCGTTCTGCTTCCTCTTTAAGAGCGATCACCCGCGCGGCCTCCGCGGCGGCGGCTTCCTCAGCCTTGCGAGTCTTCTCAGCCAGTTTCTCTATTTTACGTTCAGCCGCCCGCGCCTCGCGCGCGACTGCTGCCGCTTGGCGCGCCACTTGGCGCTCGGCAAACCCCGGATCGTTAGCCGGATTGTTGGCCTGTGCTTTCGCAAGTAATTCCTGCCGCGCTGCCGCCGCCGTTTTCAACCGGTCAGCGAAGCCCGGGTTGTAATTCTTCATCTCACTCTTTCTCCATCACTTTTTTAAATTTTTAACCGACCAACCTCAGCCCAAAGTGGCCCGGCCCCGATGTCGCCGGTGTGCCGAAGTAAGCTGAAGTGAACTGAAATGAGCCGATGGCCGCAATGACTATAGCATATCTTCAAAAGGCCCCGGCGCCATTCCTGGCCCGGGGCCTTATTTGGTAGCGGAGGAGGGATTTGAACCCCCGACACCAGGATTATGATTCCCGTGCTCTAACCAGCTGAGCTACTCCGCCAAACTTTGTGCCAAACTCTTCCAAAAACCCGCACCGCAGGCAAACAGGCGTATAAGCCGGGGCGTCTTTCGTGTCAAGCCAGCCCCCCGCAAAACCCCCATTCATAAGGCTTTCGCCCGAGATCCCCACCCCGTAGATCACCCGCTCACGCTGCTTTTGATCCAACCGCCGCCGAGCACACGGGTGCCATCGTAGAAGACCGCCGCCTGTCCCGGGGCCACCCCAAATTCCGGCGCGGCGAAACTGACGAGTGCCCTACCCACACCCTCTCCGGCCCGCACCGTCGCGGCCACCGGCACATGGGTCGAGCGGATGCGGACGCTAACATCCTGCGCCGCCGTCCCCAGCGGGCAATCACCCAGCCAATTGACTTCCCCGACCGCGACCGCCGCCACCGCCAGCGCCGCATGGGGGCCAACGATCACTTGGCGGCTCTCGGCATCGACGCCGATGACAAAGAGCGGGCTCGTGTCGCCTTCATCGGCGCGCCCACCAAGGCCAAGGCCCCGGCGCTGACCGATGGTGTAATGGATAATCCCCTCATGCTGTCCCAGAACCGTCCCATCAATATGGACGATGTCGCCGGGCTCCGCTGCGCCGGGACGCAGCTTCTCAATCACCGAGGCATATTTTCCGCCAGGCACGAAGCAGATGTCCTGGCTGTCGGGCTTATCGGCGACGGTCAGACCAAAACGGCTGGCCAGCGCCCGAGTAGCACCCTTGTCCGGCAAATCGCCGAGCGGAAAACGCAACAGGTCAAGCTGGGCACCCGTCGTAGTAAACAGGAAATAGCTCTGATCACGGGTCTGGTCGACGGCCCGGTGCAGTTCCGGCCCGGCGAGGCCGTCCATGCGACGGGCATAATGGCCGGTGGCCAGGGCATCGGCGCCCAATTCCCGCGCCGTCGACAACAGGTCGCGGAACTTAACCGTCTGATTACAGCGCACGCAGGGGATCGGCGTTTCACCGCGCAAATAGGCATCGGCAAAATCTTCCATCACCTCGTCGCGGAAGCGGCTTTCGTAATCGAGCACGTAATGGGGAATATCGAGCCGTGCCGCCACGTCACGCGCGTCATGGATATCCTGGCCGGCGCAGCACGCCCCCTTGCGGCCGACGGCGACACCATGATCGTAAAGCTGCAAGGTGATGCCGATCACCTCATAGCCCTGGTCGACCAAAGTCGCGGCGGTTGCAGATGAATCGACGCCACCCGACATGGCGACCACCACGCGGGTGTCGGCGGGGCGCTTGCCCGCGACCAGCGGCAACGCACCGGCCAGCGGGTTCAAGGCATCATCATTGGTGGTATCTGGGGTGATCAGGGTCATGAAAACTCACGAAACATGGGGGCCGGTCTCAGCTGTCTTGCATGTTGTAGGTTTCGGCGGGCAGCGTCACGGTAAGACCGTCCAATTCCTCACTCATCAGGATTTGGCAGCCGAGCCGCGATGTCGCCGTCAG
>JBLHLO010000176.1:0-5248 GCA_047621105.1 Alphaproteobacteria bacterium | reverse complement strand
ATCCGCCCGGGCGCGAGAGCCCGTCCCGGTGCGATAGGAGGTATAGCCGATCTGTCCCGCCGCCATAACGGATTTCTTTGGGATCATTCGGGGGAAATGGTGCCGCACGAAAGATTCGAACTTTCGGCCTCTCCCTTACCAAGGGAGTGCTCTACCCCTGAGCTAGTGCGGCCCAATTGGGAGGGCGGAAGATGCCACAGGCCCGCCCGCTGCGCAACACGGTTAACCCCGGGTTACCAAGCCAGTTATAGGCCCCCCTGGTAAAGGGAATATGAACGTCGCCGGGCTTTGCGGACCTTGCGGCGGGCGGGTGTCATGGCTAGGCTCTGGCACCATGCGCGGACCTAAGAGCCCAGATAAACCAACCAAGGCGGAAATTGCGACCGCGGCCGCCCGCGAGGCGCTGATGGCGCGGCGCCAGCGCCAGGGCGAAGCCTTGCGCGCTAATCTGCGCCGCCGGAAGGCCGCCGCGGTCCCCGGTGCGGCGGGGGATAGAGGTAAAAGGTCGCCGGGGAGCGGGGCAAAAAATTCGGAAGAGTCGCGTTGAGTTGCGGCCCATCGCGCGCCCTTGAGTGATGCGGGCGCATGGAGTAACACACAGGCAGTAATATTGTGCCGCCGCCCAACCGGGTGGTCGAGGCGGGGCCGGTCTGTCCCGCTATAATCCCGCAACAGCCCCGCAACAGTTGCCAAGATTTAAGAAGATATAAGAGGCCCATGGACAGGATCAGAATTCGCGGCGGTAAACGCCTCACAGGGGAAATCCCCATTTCCGGCGCCAAGAACGCGGCGCTTCCCTTGATGACGGCGAGCCTGCTGACTACCGACACGCTGCGTCTTGGGAATCTGCCCCATCTCGCCGATATCTCGACCCTGGCGCGATTGCTGGCCGAACTTGGTGTTGAAATTTCCATGGATGGCGATGCGCCTGGCGGTCATTTCGGCCGGGTATTGGCCTTGAATGCCTGCAAGATCACATCGACGACCGCGCCCTACGATTTGGTGCGCCGGATGCGCGCCTCGGTCCTGGTGTTGGGTCCGCTGGTGGCGCGCGAAGGCATCGCCCGGGTGTCGCTGCCGGGCGGTTGCGCCATTGGCAACCGGCCGGTGGACCTGCACCTTAAGGGGCTCGAGCAATTGGGGGCGGTGATCGACGTGACCGCGGGCTATATCGAAGCGCGCGCACCCAAGGGGGGGCTTAAGGGGGCGCATATCGTTTTTTCGACACCATCGGTCGGGGCGACCGAAAACCTGATGATGGCGGCCGCCTTGGCCAAGGGCGAAACCGTGATGTCCAATGCCGCCCGCGAACCGGAGGTGACTGATCTAGCCCGTTGCTTGATCGCCATGGGGGCAAAGATCGACGGGTTGGGCACTGATACGCTCACCATTCAGGGCTCAACCAGCCTGTCCGGCGCGACCCATAACGTCATCGCCGACCGTATCGAAACCGGTACCTATGCCATGGCCGCAGCGATGACCGGCGGTGACGTCGAACTCATTGGTGCCGAGACCGAATACTTGGAGGCGCTGATTGAAAAGCTGCGTGAGGCCGGGGTGCGCGTCACCGCAACCGAACGTGGCATCAGGGTCACCCGTGGGCGGGGTAAGTTCAAGGGCATCGACATCATGACCGAGCCCTATCCCGGTTTCCCGACGGATCTTCAGGCGCAAATCATGGCAATGATGTCCATCGCCGGGGGCGCGTCGATGATTACCGAAACCATTTTTGAAAACCGCTTCATGCATGTGCCGGAATTGGGCCGCATGGGGGCCAATATTAATGTGCATGGGGCATCGGCCATGGTGCGCGGCGCGGCAAAACTGACTGGTGCCGAGGTCATGGCGACTGATCTCAGGGCCTCGGTCAGTCTTGTGTTGGCCGGTCTCGTCGCCGAGGGTGAAACGATCATCAATCGGGTTTATCATCTTGATCGTGGCTATGAGCGGTTGGAGGAAAAACTCGCCGCCTGTGGCGCCGATATCGAACGCATAGAGAATTAAACAGGAAAGACTACATCAAGATAAAATCGGCCCAGAAAACCGGTCCAGAAAAAGCAAGGTGGGGGATAGGATGTCCGAACCGTTGAAGCTGCGGGTGATTGACGAAGATGATCTTGAGGTGCTGGCCACCGTCCTGCAGGATGCGCTGGTGCCGGTGCAGGACATGTGCTTCCTCGCCGCAGAAAACCGCTTCGTGCTCGTGGCCAATCGTTTTTGCTGGGAACGGTTGCCGGCTACCAGCCTTGATTCCACTGTGGGTTCTCAACAGTCGGGTTCTCAACAGGCTGGTACTGACCCTGCAGGTCCCTATGAGCGGGTCCATTGCGGTCTTACGGTCGAGCATGTGAAGAAGGTCCAGACCCTGGGCTTTTCCCCGACCGCACACGATGATTCGGAAAAACTGTTTGAAGTGCTGACCCTTCAGGCGGATGAGGGCGGGTTGAACTTGTTGTTCGCCGGGGGTGCTGCGGTCCGGATAGAGATCGATCGCCTGGAGATCCTGGCCCAGGATGTCGGTGAGCCTTGGCCGACCCTGTGGCGGCCCGAACACCTCTTTGACGATGCCGATAGCTGAGCCAGGCCCTCTGCCCGGCCCTCTGCCCAGTACGGGTGTCCACTATCGGTTAAGTCAGCCGGGCTGGCATTGCCCAAGGATACGCGCTAAAACCCCCGCTTCGAAAAGAAGGGACCGAAATTGCGTGATAATGAGCCGCTCATCATGGCTTTGCCCAAGGGCCGCATCCTCGACGAGGCACGGCCGCTGTTGGCGCGTGCGGGAATCGAACCGGAAGCGGCCTTCGACGACCCCAAATCGCGCAAGCTCACCTTCAAGACCGCCAACCCTGGTCTTGACCTGATTTCCGTGCGGTCCTTCGATGTTGCTACCATCGTCGCTTTCGGCGGCGCCCATCTCGGGATTGCCGGGTCCGATGTGCTGATGGAATTTGGTTATTCTGAAATTTATGCGCCCTTGGACCTGCAAATCGGGCGCTGCCGTATGGCGGTGGCCGAGCCCAGGGAAATGGTGGCCGGTGATGATCCTCGGCGCTGGTCCCATGTGCGCGTCGCGACCAAATACCCGGAAATCACCCGCCGTCACTTTGCCGCGCGCGGCGTGCGCGCCGAATGCATCAAGCTCAACGGTTCCATGGAACTGGCACCGTCGCTTGGCCTGTGCCAGCGCATTGTTGATCTGGTTTCGACGGGGGCGACGCTGAAGGCCAACGGGTTGGTCGAGGTGGAGCAAATCGCTGAGGTGTCGTCGCGTCTTGTCGTTAACCGGGCGGCCCTCAAGACCCGGCCCGAAGAAGTCGGCGATTGGATTGACCGCTTCGCGCAAGCGTTAAACGGGCGCGCAGCCAATGGTCGTTAGGCTCAATACACGCGATTCCGGTTTCGAAGAGGCTTTTACCTCGTTGGTCACCGCGCGGCGCGAACAGGATGGTGATGTCGAAGCTGATGTGGTTGGCATCATTAAGGATGTGCGCGCCCGGGGCGATAAGGCGCTGATCGCGCTGACCTCGAAATTTGATCAACTGGATCTGACGGCGGAAACGCTGGCCATCACGCCCGATGAAATGACGGCGGCGGAACAGGCCTGTCCGGCTGATGCGCTGGCCGCGCTTGATCGGGCGGCGGCGCGGATCGAAGATTATCACCAACGCCAAGTGCCGGGGGACCTGTCTTATACCGATGGGGAAGGCGTGCGTCTTGGCTGGCGCTGGCGGCCGATCGCGGCGGTGGGCGTCTATGTGCCAGGCGGCCTTGCCGCGTATCCGTCTTCGGTGTTGATGAATGTGATTCCGGCACGTATCGCCGGTGTGAGCCGCATTGTGATGACGGTTCCGGCGCCGAAGGGGAAGATCAACCCCCTGGTATTGGCTGCTGCCAAGCGCGCCGGTGTGACCGAAGCCTACCGCATCGGTGGCGCCCAGGCCGTGGCGGCACTGGCTTATGGCACGGAAACGATTGCGCCGGTGGATAAGATCACCGGTCCCGGCAATGCCTGGGTCGCGGCGGCCAAACGTCAGGTCTTCGGCACTGTTGGGATCGATATGGTGGCCGGCCCGTCGGAGATTTTGGTGGTTGCCGATGGGGCCAATGACGCCGATTGGATCGCCGTCGATCTTTTGTCTCAGGCCGAACATGACGCGAGTGCTCAATCGATCCTCATTACCGATGATGCCGCTTTCGCCGATCAGGTGGAAAAGGCGGTGGCGGCCCGACTCAATACCTTGCCGCGCGCGGCAATCGCCAGACAAAGCTGGGCCGATTTTGGTGCCATTATCGTCGTTGGCGATCTTTTGGCCGATTCACCCGCCTTGATCGATCGCTTGGCGCCGGAACATTTGGAACTGGCTGTCGCTGAGCCGGAACCGCTGGCCGAGGCGGTGACCAATGCGGGGGCCATCTTTATGGGCCGATTTACGCCCGAAGCGGTGGGCGATTACGTGGCCGGGCCCAATCATGTTTTGCCGACCAATCGCTCGGCCCGATTTTCATCCGGGCTTGGCGTTAATGATTTCGTCAAGCGCACCACCTTGGTGGCCTGCGATGCCGACGCGCTGGCTAATATTGGCCCGGCCGCGGTGCGCCTGGCCCAGGCCGAGGGGTTGGATGCCCATGCCTTATCCATCGCGATCCGCCTTAATCTGCCCCAAGGCGGCTGAAAGCGGCTGAGAGGGGGCTTGACGGGTGCTCTTAGCCCGATCATTGTCCCTCCTGTTTCGGTGAATGACGGAGGAATAATGTCCGAAAAAGAAGAAGCCATTGAATTTGCAGGAGAAGTTAGCGAACTTCTCCCCAATGCCATGTTCCGGGTGAAGCTGGAAAATGGCCATGAGGTTCTCACCTATGCATCAGGCAAGATGCGCAAGCATCGCATTCGCGTGCTGGTGGGCGACAAGGTCAATGTAGAGATGACCCCCTACGACCTGACCAAGGGTCGCATTACCTTCCGATTTAAATAAGGTCGCCCCGGGGCGCCATGTCTGGGCCAAGCCGGTTCGTTCTTGCCTCCGCGTCGCCGCGCCGCCGTGAGTTACTCACGCAAATCGGCCGCACACCGGATGCCATCATCCCCCCCAATGTCGATGAAACGTCGCTGCGCGATGAGAGTCCGACAGCTTATGCGAAACGCATGGCGGAAACCAAATGCGATGCTGTCGCAGCTCTGCCTGAAACAGCCGGCGCCATTATTCTCGCTGCCGATACGGTGGTGGCTTGCGGGCGGCGCATTCTCCCC
>JBLHLO010000175.1:0-5284 GCA_047621105.1 Alphaproteobacteria bacterium | reverse complement strand
AACTTATTCTTGGGCTTTCGATCATCCCGCTCCTCGCCCAGCATGCGCTTACCGCCCGGGTGTTTGCGAGCCAGGCTGGGATCGAGGTCAATTATACCAGTATGGTTCTGCTGTTTTGGCATACCCAGCCGCTCAAGGGCGCCTTGCAGGCGCTGGCGCTTACCGTCGCCTGGGGTCATGCCATGATTGGCTTGTATTATTGGCTGCGCCTCAAGCCTTGGTTTGCTGCGGCCAAGGTCGCTGGGGCTGTTGCTGCCGTGTTGGTGCCGGTATTGGCGTTGCTGGGTTTTGTTGCCGCCGGGCGCGAGGGCGAAATCTTAACGCGCGATCCGGCATGGCTGAGTGCGGCTACCTACGCCCGCGATTATTACGGGGGTGAGGCGGCACAGCTGGTTGCCGATCTCACGCACGCAATATGGTGGACGGTGGGCCTGTTGGTCATGGGGGCGCTGGTATTGCGGTCGATCCTTCGCGCCCGCGCGCGGCGGCGACCGCAGGTGCGGGTGGTCTACCCCAATGAGCGCGCTGTTTCGGTGCCGGTGGGCACTACCATACTCGTCTTGGTCATATCCCCCATGCCAGCGTGTGCGGTGGGCGCGGTTGCTGTTCGACCTGCCGTGTGCGGGTGAGCGGTGAGGGGTTGCCACCTCCTAGCGCGGTGGAAGCCGAAATGTTGGCGCGCATCGGCGCGCCCGATAATGTGCGCCTTGCTTGCCAGCTGCGTCCGCTTGCAGGCGACGTGCGTGCCACGCCGTTGCTGCTACCAACGGTGACTATGCGCGATGTGCATATGGCCAGTCAGGGTGCGGCAGGCAAAGAGCAGGAGATCGCGATCATGTTCGTCGACGTGCGCGATTATACGCGGATGATCGACGGACGGTTGCCCTATGACGTCGTGTTCATTCTCAATCGGTACTTTGCGGCTATGGGTGCCGCAGTCGAGGCGGCCGGTGGTCAACTCGACAAGTTCATCGGCGATGGGGTGATGGCGCTGTTCGGTCTTGAATCTGACCCAGCCCAGGGCTGCCGCGACGCGCTGGTGGCGGCGCGCGGCATGGCGCGGGCGCTTACTGAACTCAACGCTAGTCTTGCCGGCGACCTGCCGGCGACCTGCCGGAGCCGATCCGTATCGGTATTGGAATCCATGTCGGCCTCGTGATCACCGGTGAGATGGGCTACAGCCGTGCGCGCCAGTTCACCGCCATCGGTGATACGGTCAACGTGGCGAGCCGGCTCGAATCGCTGACCAAGGAGCACCGTTGCCAATTGGTGCTATCAGGGGACGCGGCCCGGCACGCGGGGGCGGATCTTTCAGGCTATCCATGCCTTGAAGTAGAGGTGCGCGGCCTGTCTCGCCCGTTGCCGGTTGTGCTGGTGGCCGATGCCGTCACGTTGCCGGGTGAATCGTTGAAACCCTAGCAGGGTTCAAGATCCCCCTGGTTTTTTGCCTGCCCGGTAGGCGGCAATGGCTTTGTCGAGGTCGACCAGTTCCGAGCAGCCGCCGGCACAAAGCAGGGCAAGGCGCTTGCGGATGGACATGGCGGATTTGAAGTCACCCTTAGCCAGATACAATTCCCCTAGATATTCATGGGCGCCGAGGTGTTTAGAATCAACGGCGAGGGCGCTGCGGTATTGGGCCAGCGCTTTGTCGTAATTTTTGAGCTTGCGGTTGGAATAGGCGAGCAGGTTCCAGCCGTTGGCGTTGCGGGGTTCCGCCTTGACCAGCTTTTCCAGGATCGGCACGGCAATATTGTAGCGCCCGGCATCGATGGCGCGTTTGGCGGTCTGATACTGGATTTTGCTTGATTCGCTGCTCGCAGGCTCTTCTTCGTCGCCGCCAACCGCATATACGGCCTGTGGCATGAGGGCCAACACGGAAGCAAAGGTCAGCATGATGGCAAATCGGGCAAGTCTTGCGCCGATGGGGCCAGTAAAAGAGGGCGTGAAGGGTTGGGCCATGGGGGTCTCCTGCATAGATATCTAGAATGCTTCTAATCCTAACAAAACGGGGCCGAACATGCTCATCAAATTGGCTTGAACGAGCCCTTAGGATTGAGCCTGAATGCGTCCTTTTAAGGGCGAGTGAATCGCAAGCGCAGATGGGCTTTGCGCGCGGCCGGGCAATCTTACCAATAGGGCAGGTTTCGGTTGTTTCCCCCCATATCCGTGGTGTAGTTTGCGCGTGCTTGAGGGAAATACCCCTGCAAAAATTGGGTACATTTCAGCTGAATTAAGACGGGAAAAAGAGAATGCGGTTCAACCGGATACCCGCCTCGGTCGTGGCTCTCGCCGCTGGGGTAATGGCCTTCATTTCCGGCGCGCAGGCGCCGGCCCTTGCCCAGGTCGCCAAGCCCTGGCAGAAGAACTTCCAAGATGCGGCCACGCCGGTCGCCCAGCAAATTCACGACTTTCATGATGTCCTGCTGATCTTGACCAGTGTGATCACGGTCTTCGTGCTGCTGTTGCTCATCTATGTAGTGGTGCGCTTCAACGCCAAGGCCAACCCGACACCGACACGGACCACGCATAATACGCTGGTTGAGGTGGCCTGGACCGTGGTGCCGATCATGATTTTGGTGGGTATCGCGATCCCGTCGTTCAAGCTGCTATATTTTCAAGACCGTACCGCCAAGCCCGAGATGACTCTCAAGGTTACCGGGCACCAGTGGTATTGGTCCTATGAATATCCCGATCACGGCAAGATCGCCTTCGATAGCCTGATGGTGCCCGATGATCAGTTAAAGCCGGGCCAATATCGGCTTTTGGAAGTGGATAATCGCGTGGTGGTGCCGGTGAACACCAATGTCCGCGTGTTGGTGACCGCATCCGACGTGCTTCATGCCTGGGCGGTGCCGGCCTTTGGCGTCAAGATGGATACGGTGCCGGGTCGTTTGAACGAAACCTGGTTTCGGGTCACGCGCACCGGCACTTTCTACGGCCAATGTTCGGAACTCTGTGGCGTCAATCATGGATTCATGCCGATCGCCATAGACGTGGTGTCCAAGGCTGATTTTGCCAAATGGGTCGCGACTAAGAAAAAGACAGCGGCAATCAAGGCGCCCATCGGTAACATCGAACTCGCCCGTCGCGCGGATATTTCCGCGCGCGGCAATTAAAGTAAGAGGGTCATTATGAGCGATCATTCGGCAGCGGGTCACGACGATCATGGGCAAGGCGCCTATGGTATGAAGCGGTGGTTCTACTCCACCAATCATAAAGACATCGGCACGATGTACCTGATCTTCGCCGTAACGGCGGGGCTGATCGGCGGCGCTTTCTCCATCATCATGCGCATGGAATTGCAGGCGCCAGGTGCTCAGGTGTTGGGCGGCGATAACCACTTCTTTAATGTGCTGGTGACGGCTCATGGGTTGTTGATGATTTTCTTCATGGTCATGCCGGCGCTGATCGGTGGTTTTGGTAACTGGTTTGTGCCGCTGATGATCGGCGCGCCGGATATGGCCTTCCCGCGCATGAACAATATTTCGTTCTGGTTGTTGGTTCCGTCACTTCTGTTGTTGTTAGGCTCGGCAGTGATTGGTTCTGGTGTCGGCACGGGTTGGACGATCTATCCGCCGCTTTCTTCCACCATCGGCCATCCTGGGCCGGGCGTCGATATGGCGATCCTCAGTCTCCATCTGGCGGGGGCCTCATCCATCCTTGGTGCCATTAATTTCATCACCACTATCTTCAACATGCGCGCCCCGGGCATGACGCTTCATAAAATGCCGCTGTTTGTATGGTCGGTGTTGGTGACAGCCTTCTTGCTGGTGTTGTCGCTGCCGGTCTTGGCAGGCGGCATTACCATGTTGTTGACCGATCGCAACTTCGGCACTGCCTTCTTTGAGGCGGCCAAGGGTGGCGATCCGATCCTGTTCCAGCATCTGTTCTGGTTCTTTGGTCATCCCGAAGTCTACATCCTGATCCTGCCGGGCTTCGGCATCATCAGCCAGGTGGTGTCCACCTTCTCGCGCAAGCCGGTGTTCGGTTATCTCGGCATGGCCTATGCCATGGTGGCGATCGGCTTCGTCGGCTTCGTGGTTTGGGCGCATCACATGTATACGGTCGGCATGGATGTCGATACGCGCGCTTATTTCATTGCCGCGACAATGGTCATCGCGGTGCCGACAGGGGTGAAGATTTTCTCGTGGATCGCCACCATGTGGGGCGGGTCCATCACCTTTGAAACGCCGATGCTGTTCGCCTTGGGCTTCATTTTCCTGTTTACGGTGGGTGGCGTCACCGGCGTGGTTTTGGCCAATGCGGGCGTCGATGTGGCGCTGCATGACACTTACTATGTGGTCGCCCATTTCCATTATGTGCTGTCACTGGGGGCAGTGTTTGCCATCTTCTCGGGCTTTTATTACTGGATTTCGAAGATGACCGGCCGGCCTTATTCGGAACTGCTCGGCAAGCTGCATTTCTGGACCATGTTCATCGGGGTCAATCTGACGTTCTTCCCCATGCATTTCCTGGGGCTAGCCGGCATGCCGCGCCGTATTCCCGATTACCCCGATGCCTATGCGGGCTGGAACTATGTTGCGTCCATCGGTTCCTATGTCGGCGGCGCGAGTGTGGTGATCTTCCTTTTGATGTTGCTGCGTCTTTTTACGTCGAAAGAAACCGTGCCCAACAATCCTTGGGGCGAAGGCGCCACCACTTTGGAATGGACCGTGACCAGCCCGCCACCGTTCCATTCCTTTGACGAACTGCCCAAGGTTAACTAGGTAGCGGCGGACAGGGGACAATACGGTGACGGAAACGGCCATGCCGGTCAGCGGTGCGACGATCGCGGCGAAGGATGAATTTTCTCCTTCGGTCAGCGATTTTATCGCCCTCTTGAAGCCGCGGGTCATGTCACTGGTGGTGTTCACCGGGTTGGCCGGATTGATCGCCGCACCAGGGCATTTGCACCCCGTGTTGGCAGCAGTTGCCCTGCTTTGTATCGCCGTGGGCGCGGGGGCTTCGGGCGCCATTAACATGTGGTATGACCGCGATATCGATGCGGGTATGACGCGCACCCGTGACCGGCCGCTCCCGGCTGGCCGTATGGATCCGTCGAATGCGCTTGGTTTTGGCGTGACGCTGGCGACCGGTTCGATCACGGTGATGGGGCTTGCCGTTAATTGGGTTTCGGCGGCGCTGTTGGCGCTGACCATCGGATTTTACGTGTTCGTCTACACCATCTGGCTCAAACGGCGCACGCCGCAGAATATTGTCATTGGCGGCGCCGCCGGCGCCTTCCCGCCGATGATCGGTTGGGCTGCGGTGACTGGCGACGTCA
>JBLHLO010000174.1:0-5305 GCA_047621105.1 Alphaproteobacteria bacterium | reverse complement strand
ACGTCTTGATCCGGGCGAACGCGACGAAGTGCGTGCGGTGCTTGAAAAAGATAACATTCCAACCGCGATCTACTACCACACCGCACTTCACCACCATGCGCCCTATACCGGATATCCTTGCGCTGAAGGGGGCCTCACGGGCGCAGAGGAACTGGCCGCCTCCGTCCTAAGCCTGCCGATGCACCCTTATCTCGAACCCAACCTACAAGACCACATTATCGAGAACCTCCGTACGGCAGTGAAACTGGTCCGCGATAAATAAAAGAATATAAAAAATAGAATTAGGCCTGCGTTTAAATATACCAATGAACATGGCATAGACGAGTCACCCGAATCCCACTTCACCCATTCATCAGGCTATCAATTTTTGCCTGATCAAGAGTGTTTTCAGCATTGGCGACGACCTCATCGCGCAGTTGGATCGTGACCTCCGCACCGTTGATAATGGCCCCGGCGTTGCCTTGAAGCCGCTTTATTTCCGGCATGGCAAAACTAATGATAACGCTGGCATCATCGATCCTATCCCGGTGGATCATTGCCGAGGCACCTTTGATGGCAACAAGGATCAGTTCGTTCAACTGCCGGATGATTTCATCAAATGGCTTACGGTACATATCCGGGGCATGGGTATAGGCTTCAATGGCGACGTCTTTGCCCGCAAAGCCCGAACGCTGGAAATGACCCTCATAGCTCACGGGCTGCCAATCGGTGAGGTCCTCAATGCATTCGGGCATGTCGGGGACAAGCTCCAACAGCATCATCGCCTCATTAAAATGATTGAGGTAGTCGGTTGCCAAGAAGGTCTTATCACTGACGTTGGCCGCCCGCGCCTTAGCCCGCAATTCCTCAAGATCGACACTGGTCGTCATCACCGCTTTCCTAGACTGAAGCCCAGCCCATTATGTACCCGGGCAATGGTTGCCCTAGCGTTAACATAGGCGTTAACACGGGCGTTAACGGTCGCTATTTTCCCCGGATTTCAGGCTATTTGCCGCGGGCCTTGGCAACTAAGCGCTTAAGTTCATCAAGGTTGATGAAACCCGGCACCATTTCGTCACCGATGACAAAGGCGGGTGTGCCGTTAATGCCGATCTTGCGCGCCAGCGCATGGCTGCCGCTGATAGTCGCATTGACCGCCGCCTGATTCATATCCGCCATCAGCCGCACCGTGTTAAGCCCAACCGACTGCGCGACAGTCATCACCGCAGCTTCATCAAGTTTGCCGCGGTATGCCATCAGAGCTTCGTGCAAAGCCATATATTTGCCCTGCTTCACTGCGGCGACGGCAGCTTTTGAGGCAAATATCGAATCCGGCCCCAAAACTGGGAATTCCTTGAATACGAGCCTGACCCCGGGGTCGGCAGCCAGCAATGCCCGCACCTGGACAAAGGCTTGGCGGCAATAAGGGCAACGATAATCGAAAAATTCAACCACCGTGACATCACCCTGGGTATTCCCCGCCACAGGCAATACCCCGGGTGCATGCAGCGCCGCACGATTGGCACGAATTGCGCCGCGGCCCTCACGGGCCCGGGCTGCTGTGTTGCGCCGCTCAAGCGTCGCAACCGCTTCCATGATGACCTCCGGATGGGTCAGCAGATAGGCACGCACCCGCCGATCAAAACCCCCTGCATCGCCCTGTCCGCCTGTAGGCAGCGTCAATGGCACCAGCGCAACGGCACCAGTCACCACCACAACCAAAATCAGAACTAGGCACAAGAAACGCGACGACATCCGTTCAGTCTCCACCATTCATTTTTAGCGGCATAAACGATAGTACCCCAACCGGGGCAAAGACAGGTTAATATGGCCCAGGTGCCGGTGGTGCCGGCCCAAGAAAACAAGCGCCCGCCTCGGCGTCGGTCTGAGGCAATCGAAATTGGGGACATTAATAATGAAACGCGTGATTGCCGCGCTCCTTTGGCCCGGTCTTCTGTCTGGCTGCATCGCTCTCAATGCCGTCGCCATCAACAGCGATAGCCCATTAATGTACTTTAACTTGCTTTATTTCTCGCTGGCGACCGTGTTGTTTCTGCTTGAACGGGCGATGCCATTTGAACGCGGCTGGTTGGCCAGCGACGGTCAGATCGGGGCCGATATCGCCCACACCCTGCTCAGCAAGGGAGTCATCCAGATATTTGTCGCCGCCATCACCGTCATGGGATTGGCGGAAGCGGTCGATGCCACCCCGTCAGGGTTTTGGCCTGCCACCTGGCCGATCGCCGCGCAGGTGGTGCTCGCCCTGATTGTCGCCGAAGCCGGCTTATATGCGGCCCACCGCCTCGCCCATGAATGGCGACGTCTATGGTTTTTCCATGCGGTCCATCACAGCGTCACCAAGCTATGGATCGTCAACACCGGACGCTTTCATTTCATCGACACCATAGCTTCGGTGGCGTTGAGCCAACCGCTCCTGTATCTGGCGGGCGCGCCCCGCCCCATGTTCCTTTGGGTCGCCGCCATTACCGCCTTCATTGGCATCATGACCCATTGCAACGTCGATATGCGTTCAGGCATCCTGAACTTGGTTTTCAACACACCCGAATTACACCGCTGGCACCATTCACGCATCAGCGCCGAAGGGAACACCAATTACGGCGAGAACGTGATGCTGTTCGATCACCTCTTTAAAAGCTTCTATTTCCCGGCCCGCCGACCCCCCGCCAACATCGGTATTAATGAACCGATGGCTGCAAGCTTTTGGGGACAGTTGCGCCAACCCTTTGCACTTCAAAAAACCGTACACCAAGAAACTTAGCCGCTTGTATGGAGGTCGACATGAACGCACCCAAAATCAATAACGCCACCAAAATCGCCGAGGTTCGGATCGATCCCTGCACCCTTGCCAAGGACGACCCGGAGTGGAAATTTGCCCTTGCGGCCAACCCCAATTCAGAAGGGTGGATCGTCACCATCATTACCGAAGCCGGCGATTGCGGCTACGGCTATGCATCCTCCATGCCCCATTACGGCGCGCCGCTCGATGCCGTGCGCGCCAATATCGAAGGCTTCGCCAAGCTGATGACCGGCACCGATTCGCGTGCCATCGCCGCCATCCTGCATCAGCTCGACCGGCATGTTCTCGGCAATAACCAAGCCAAATCGGCGATCGATTGCGCGCTGCACGACCTGCTGGCGCGCCGGCTTGGCGTGCCGCTCTGCGAATTGTTCGGTGGGGCGACGAAGACCGAGTTCGCATCGCTGCGCATCCTACCGATTAAATCGCCCGCCGACATGGCCGCCAACGCGCGCGAGTTGATGCAAAAAGGGGTCACCCATTTCAAGATCAAGGTCCATGGCCACGTCGATGAAGATATCGCCCGCGTTGCCGCCATTCGTGAAGAGGCGGGCCCAGATGCCAACCTGACCATTGACGCCAACCAATCCTACACGCCCAAGGACGCGATCCGCGCCATCACGGCCATGGCCGCCTTTGGTATCGCGCTGGCGGAACAGCCGGTGGCCGCCGGCGATCTCAGGGGGCTCAAACTGGTCACCGATTCCGTGCCGGTCGTGGTTGAAGCCGACGAAGCCGCCGATTCCCTTGATCAGGTTTTTAATCTGGTCCAGGGCCGCATGGTCGACGCAATCAGCCTCAAGATCACCAAGCTGGGGGGGTTACGCAACACCATCGCCGCAGCCCGCATCTGCGAAGCCGGTGGCGTCCGTTATCGCCTCGGCGCGCATGTCGGCTCCCGGCTTCTGGGCGCCCATGCCACCCATATGGCCGCCACCCTGCCGAACATCTGGTACGCCTGCGAACTGACCGAATTCGCCCGCCTGCTGAACGATCCCTTCGAGGGATTGGAAGAGGAAAACGGCGGTATCCGCCTGCCCGAAGCCGTCGGCTGCGGCGTTAAGCCGCGCGCCGACAGCGGTCTGGCCGGCGCCGGCGCGTAACTAACAAAGGAGGCCAACATGTCGCGAGACCCTCAACCGGCCAACCCGCGCGCTCCCCAAGGCGCTGCCCAAGACACCACCCAAAACACGGCGAACGTCAAACCTGGCTTTTTCAAGATGCGCGCGCAAATGCTCGAAGCGGGCAATACCGAAACGCCCCTCGCGGTCGGCGACCACCTGTGGCTCAAAATCAAGGTGTACGCCAAGGGCGGTGAAAACAAGCTCCACGCCCACCCCTATCAGGACCACAGCTTTATCGTGCTCTCTGGGCGCGCGTGCTTTCATGGCCCGCAAGACGAAACGCAGGAGCTTGGCCCTAATGACGGTATTTTCTTGCCCAAGAATTGCTTTTATTGGTTCGAAACCGTGAGTGACGAACCCCTGGTGTTGCTCCGTGTTGGGGCCGCCATGGCGCCGGACAAACATCCCGATACCCGCATCATGCCGGACGGCGCATGGAAGGTCCGGCGCGGACGCGCAGAAACCTTTATCTCACCCGACGTCAAATACCAGGATGGTGAATTTTACGGCTAGGGGTTCAGCGCGCTAGATGCCATGTTGCGCCAGCGGCACGCTAAAGCCCATAAAGCGCGCGCGCATTTTGATCGAGAATTCTATCGGCGACCGCCGATGAAATTTTCCCATCATCCTTGATCTTCCGCAGCGCCTCGATCTCGGTCGAGGTATCGGCATGACCGTAATCGGTGCCGACCACCAATTGCCCCTCGCCCGTATGTTCCAACACATAGGACAAATCATCGGTGACTTGGCAGGCAACGTAGAAATTATTGTCGGCCATGATCGTCTTCGACATGCGCCTGCCCTTGCGGCGAAAACGGATTTCAAGATCGTTCAGCGCATAGGGAACCCACTGGGAACTGACCTCAACAAACCCCCAGCGGAGCTTCGGGAACTTCGCCGGGATTTCGCTCATCAACAACGAATGGAAGGCAGAAACCACAGGTAGCTTAGAACGGCCAAAACCGCCTTCCGTCGCGTAGATGTCGCGCACCATGAAGGAGTTGTTGCCCGAATGCATGCATATCGGCATGTCGAGCGCCTGCGCCTTTTCGTAAAGCGGGAAGAAATAAGGATTGTCGAGACGCCGTTCGCATTCAAGGCCCCGCATGAACACACCAACGGCGCCATTGGCCTTGGCAAACTCAAGCTCCTCCATGGTTTTTTCCATATTAAGGAGCGGCGGCAACACGACCCACTTCAGGCGATCGGGCGCGGCCTTCCAAATATCGGCGAGCCACCGATTGTAGGATTTACAAATGGCATATTCTGCCGTCGGATCCTGGGTCCAGGCCCGCAGGAACACGGTCGGATACAGCACCTGAACATCGATATTCAATTCATCCATATGAGCCAGACGGACACTGACATCAGACATCTCACGGGA
>JBLHLO010000173.1:0-5308 GCA_047621105.1 Alphaproteobacteria bacterium | reverse complement strand
TTCCAACACGGTGCGCAACCCGGTGACACCCATCCGGGCACGTATCCAGCGATCCGGCGCATCATGCAGGGCGCGTGCGCTCTTGATCCCGTGACCGGCGAGCATCTTTGCATGGCGCTGGCCGATGCCCCAGATTTCACCCACCGGAACCCCCTCCAACGCCGCGCGCCGCGCGGTTGGGTCGGAAAAATCCCAGACCCCACCACTGCCAACCCGCGTCTTGGCTAAATGATTGGCGAGCTTGGCCAGCGTCTTGGTCGGGCCGATGCCAACCGATACCGGAATGCCGGTCCAGCGCCGCACCTCGGCCCGCAGCCGGCGCCCATGGGCCACCGGATCGATAGCTGTGAAGCCGGTCAGATCGAGAAACGCCTCATCAATCGAATAAACCTCGACCCTGGGTGCGAAACGGTTAAGCACCGCCATGACCCGCGCCGACATATCACCGTACAGCGCGTAGTTGGACGAACAGACCCGGATGCCGTGGCGCTGCACGAGGTCGCGCACCTTGAACATCGGCGCCCCCATGGGCACGCCCAATGCCTTGGCCTCCCCCGACCGGGCGATGACGCAACCGTCATTATTCGACAGCACGACCATCGGCACGCCTTCTAAGGACGGCGCAAAAACCCGTTCGCACGAGGCGTAGAAATTATTGCAATCAACCAGGGCAAAAATTTTATCGGGCTTGTCGGGCTTATCAAACATGGAATCGGACATGGAATCAGGCATGGGGGACAAAGAGGAGCGAATGCTCAACGCTTATCAAACCGGTGCACGGCGCTGGTTACCACACCCCAGATCAGGCAGTCCTGCCCATCGGCAATCTCAACCACCGGGAAGGCCGGGTTCTCCGCCGCCAACACATAGCTACCGGTGCCACTCGCCCCCCCGGTGCGGCGTTTGAGCCTTTTCACCGTAAGTTCACTGCCGACAGCGGCGATGACGATATCGCCGGCGCGCGCTTCGAGGCTGCGATCAACCACCAAAAGGTCGCCGGGATAGATGCCGGCGCCGATCATCGAATCACCCGCGACGCGAACAAAAAAACTCGCTGCCGGGCGATGGATCAGATGGTCGTTAAGATCGAGCCGACCTTCGATAAAATCCTCGGCCGGCGACGGAAAGCCCGCCGCGACACGGCTGGCGAACAAGGGCAGCGCACATGGACGACATGGGCGGGCGGCAGCGGCAGCATGGATCAGCAGGCTCATGGGGGAGTATCCGGATGGCAACACATAAGAACAAAAAGTGAACATATGCCAGCCTCCAACCCCGGTCAAGTCCCGGTCAAACAGGCCTTATCCGCCGAACCACATGCGGCGCCAGGGGTGGACCGTCACGTCGCGCAGGCCTTCGCGGATGGTGGGCTCTTGCGCCGTGATGGCTTTCGCCTCTTCATAGGTCACGTTTTGCAAGATATAGACCGCGCCGCCATGGCGCGTGCCGTTCTCTTCCACCCGGGGGCCAGAGCCGAACAAAATGCTCCGGTCGAACAGATCCTGGAGAAAGACCACATGTTCGGCATGGACCACGTCACGGGCACGGGCGCCCGGCGGCGGCGGTGAGATTTCATTGGAAATGCAGACATAAAGATATTGGGCGTCACGCTCGCCATAGCCGGCGGTGCCGGTAGATGTATCACTCATGGCAAATGCCCCCTGTTGGTTTGGATCTTTGAGTTATGGGGGCAGTCTATCACCGACCCGGCGCGAAACACGAGATCAAGCGTAGGGAAACGTTGAACGTCCGATGAGGGGAGCGGCGGCCTATTCCAGGCGGTTGATGCCATCGAAGGCGGCGGTTTTGTAGCATTCCGCCAGTGTCGGATAGTTGAAGACCGTATCGACGAAATAATCAATCGTGCCCTCATGGGCCATTACCGCCTGGCCGATATGGATGAGCTCCGAAGCCCCCTCGCCAATGATCGCAACGCCAAGAATCTTGCGACTGTCGCGGTGGAACATAAGCTTCAGCATGCCCGTCTGATCACCGATGATCTGACCACGGGCGATCCCGCGGTAAAACGCCTTGCCGACCTCGTAGGAGACGCCGTCACGGGTAAGCTCTTCCTCGTTGCGGCCGACAACGGAAATTTCGGGGATGGTGTGTAGATGCCGTAAGGGAAAAGCTCGGCAACACTTTGTGCTTCATTATCGAACGCATGGCAGGCCGCAAGGCGGCCCTGCTCCATCGAGGTCGAAGCCAGGCTGGGAAAGCCGATGACATCACCCACCGCATAAATATGGGGCACTGTGGTGCGATAGTTCGCATCGACAGACATTTGGCCGCGGTCATTCGCACTCAATCCTGCGGCGGCAAGGTTGAGACCATCGGTCGCGCCCCGGCGCCCGACGCTATAAAGCGCCTTTTCGGTAATCACCTGCTTGCCCGACGCCAGCGAAATGCGCACCCGCTGACCATCGACGCCACCGCAGGTCTCGATCCGCGCCACCTCTTCGCCGAGACGCAGGGTCACGCGACTCTGCCGCATCTGATAAACCAGATTATCGATAATTTCGCTATCAACAAACGGCAAGAGCCGATCGCGCTTGTCGATCAAGGTACCCCGCAGGCCGAGCGCCGCGAACATCGTTGCGTATTCCAGGCCGATAACACCGGCGCCAACCACGGCAATGGACTTCGGTAGGTTCTCAAGGTCCAGCAGTTCATCACTTGTGAAAATGCGTTCTCCGTCGAGCGGCACCGAAGGGTCGCGGGAAGTTTCGGTGCCGACAGCTATGACAATTTTTTCCGCTGTAAGCTCTCGTTGAGAGGAGCCATCAAAAAACTCGAGTTGCACCACATGGGGACTGGTAAAGGATGCCTTCGCCGGTAAAACATCGACGCCATTGCGACGCAATTGATGGCTGGTGACATCGATCTCGTTGCGAATCACGTGATCAGCACGGAACAAAAGATCCGACATGGAAATCTGGGATTTGACCGAATAGGACGCACCATAGACGTTCTTTTCCCTGTGACCGGACAGATGCAGGACCGCCTCGCGCAGGGTCTTTGAGGGAATGGTGCCTGTGTTGATGCACACGCCACCGATCACCGCACGCCGCTCAATGATCACGGTGCGCTTGCCAAGCTTGGCGGCTTGGATGGCGGCGCGTTGGCCCGCCGGCCCAGAGCCCAGCACCAGCATGTCGTAATCATATGCGGCCGGAACCGGACGCGCGTCTTGGTCGACCAATTCGAGGACGGCAGCTTTTGACAGTGTCTTATAAGGCATATTCCACTCCAAACAGACCTGCCTCAGGGACAGGCCTCAGAGACAGGCCTCGTCTGCCGTTTTCACCTTGGCGCAAATATCATCGGCACGAGAATCCCCAGCTTAAAGCTTCATGTCTAACAACAGGTTAAAGCGCCTCACCCGACAAAAAAGGGGCCGCCCGAAGGCAGCCCCTTTTTCAATCGGGCCAGTGACGGCCCCGCCAATGAGATACGTCGTCAGCTAACCGGCAAAACGATGAACTGACGCACCTTTTTGCGTTCGGTCAACAGCAGCACGGTCTTACGCTTGTTCTTGCGCGCCATTTCGATACGTTTCTTGAATTGCTTGGGCGTAGTGACGGTATCAGGCGCCACTTCAATGATCAGATCACCCGGCTGCAGGCCCGCCTTCTTGCCGGCACTGCCGTCCTTGACGCTGGTCACCAGCACACCCTTGGCACGGCTGTCGAGCTTATAGGTCTGACGCAAGCTATCTTGAAGCGGCGTCAGCGTGAGACCCAGCATATTGAGGGAATTCTTGTCATCGGCGCCGGATGCCTTGCGCACCTTGATGTCATCGGGCAGTTCACCAATCGTGACCTTGAGCTTGAGCGTCTTGCCGTTACGAAACACCGTGACATGAGAACCCCGGTCGATGGGCGTTTCCGCCACCATGCGCGGCAGGTCGCGCATTTCCTCCACCGGCCGACTATCAAAGGCGATGATAACGTCACCCGCCTTGATCCCCGCCGCCTCGGCTGGACCGCCTTCGGTAACACCGGCCACAAGCGCGCCACGCGCCTTACCCAACTCCAGGCTTTCAGCAATCTGGTCGGTCACCGTCTGGATGCGCACACCGAGCCAGCCGCGCCGGGTTCGCCCGTATTTACGCAACTGGTCGACGATGGTCTTGGCCTGGGTGGCGGGAATGGAAAAACCAATGCCGATCGACCCGCCCGAGGGCGAGAAGATGGCAGTATTGACGCCAATCACCTCACCTTTGAGGTTGAACATCGGCCCGCCCGAATTGCCCCGGTTGATCGAGGCGTCGGTCTGCAAGTAGCTGTCGTAGGGACCGGAATTGATATTGCGCTTGCGCGCCGAAATGATGCCCGCAGTCACCGTCCCACCAAGGCCGAACGGATTACCAATCGCCAACACCCAATCCCCAACCCGGGACTTATCGGAATTGCCCCACGGCACCGCCGGCAGCGGTGACTTTGGTTCGACCTTCAACAACGCGAGGTCGGTCTTGATATCTCGGCCGATGATTTTAGCTTTCAGATTGGTGTCGTCTTGCAAGATGACGGTGATTGATTCCGCATCTTCAATGACATGGTTGTTGGTCACGATGTACCCGGTGGGATCAATGACAAATCCCGAACCGAGCGACGTCCCCTTTTGGGGCGCACTGTCGGGACGGTTGCGATCAAAAAAGTCCTTGAAGAATTCCTCAAACGGCGATCCCGGAGGAAATTGCGGAATTTCCGGACCGCGATCACTCTTCTTAATTGCCTGAGTGGTGGATATATTGACCACCGCCGGCAACAGCTTTTCCGCAAGATCGGCAAAGCTGTCGGGGGCAGAACGGGCAGCAGCCTCACGCGACGGCGGCGCCGCAGCGGCTAATGTCAGCGCCAATACCAATGCCAGGCCGGCACGGGCAATCCATGCATAATGCATGGCAGGCAACATGGTAGGGCGCGCTTTAATGACGGTCTTGTTTGAGGTGGTCGCCTTAGTCACGATTTTAGTCTCCATTTTATCTACAACAGCGCCACTTCTTGAACCTCCTTGCGGCCCTTTGGTTGCGGCGTTGGGGCGCCCCCCTCTCGTCCCGGTTATCCGGCCTGATCCTTCGGATGCTCGGTTGAAGCATCTGCGGCTGGGATCCTGATGGGCCCGAGGGATAGAGGATGAATATGGTGCAAATATGGCACTTATCGGCGCGCTGATCTACCCGAACTCCTCACACACCAGCGCCGATCAGCGCGCGAAGCCCCGCAAAACCAAGTGTGCCGCCCAGGGCACGGACCAATATAAACAGCATTGCAGTGCCGATAACGGCCGAAACCAACCCCATGTA
>JBLHLO010000172.1:0-5360 GCA_047621105.1 Alphaproteobacteria bacterium | reverse complement strand
CGGAACGCCGCCGCCTTGCCCCGGTTGTCGGGATTATTGGCATGACCGGACGCGGCGCAGAGCCAGGATTCAGTCAGGCGCGTATCGGCATGCAGAAACAGCAGCCAATCGCCATTGGCGGCATCGGCACCGGCAGCGAGCTGTGACCCACGGCCCTTGGCGGCGCTGAGCACTCTTGCCCCGGCCTTCTCAGCAATAGCCGTCGTCTCATCACTGGAACCGCCGTCGACCACAATCAATTCGATATCAGGGGCAACGACCCCCCGATCGCGGGCCAGGCGCCGGCCATCTTCAAGGGCAGCCAAACAAGCGGGCAAATGCGCCGCCGCATCCAGCGTCGGAATGACAATGCTCAACACGAAACTACTCTCCTCGATCCGCATCATGCCCGCTCCAAACCCTAGAAAGACCTTAGAGCCTTATATAGGGGGCAAAGCCGGGCCGCAAATCCCCGAACACTGAGAGTCCAAAGACTAACGAAGGTTATCCACAGCTTCCCAAGCCTAAGCCGGGCCGGTGAAGAAAGGATTTACAGGCAGCACGGACGGGGAAAACCGGGAGGAAAGGCAAAGAATGAGGGAATATCCCCTCAAATTGTTCTTGATTTGTTCTTAAGGGTCTGCCAATCTTAAGGCATGGATATGTTGCCCGATATTCCCAGCGGCAAGCCGCACAAGGGCCGCGGCGCGGTATCAAACCCGACCGGCCGCTTTGAACGCGAAAGACGCCATCGCGTGGACGATGGATGGGCGCCCACCCAGACAGGCTTTAGGCCCCCTTCCGCACTGAGTGAGGCCGCCCGGAACGAAGCAACCCAGCACGAAACCCGGTTCAACGCTGCCGTCAGCGCCCCACCGCGGGAAGACACCCGCCCCCGCACCCATATCTTGGTTGATGCCACCCGCACGATCCTGACCCGTAACAGCTCGCCCGATATCCCGTTCGACCGCTCCATCAATCCCTATCGCGGCTGCGAACACGGCTGCGTCTATTGCTTCGCCCGCCCGACCCACGCCTATCTCGGCCTATCGCCGGGGCTCGATTTTGAGACCCGGATTCTTGCCAAACCCAATGCGCCGCAACTGCTGGCAAAGGAATTATCGCGTAAAAGCTACCACTGCCGGCCTATCGCCATGGGCACCAATACCGACCCCTACCAGCCGATCGAACGCCGCTTACGCATTACCCGCGGTATTCTCGACGTGCTCAACGCGTTCAACCACCCACTTACTATAGTCACCAAATCGGATGCGGTGCTGACCGACCTCGATATTCTGGCACCGATGGCTAAGCGCGGGCTGGTTAAGGTCTGCCTGTCGGTCACCACCCTTGATGCGGAACTTGCCCGCAAATTGGAGCCACGCGCCGCAACCCCCCAAAGACGCCTTGCCGCGCTCCGGGCGCTCGATGCCGCCGGTGTGCCGACCGGCATCATGGTTTCGCCGGTGATTCCGGCACTGACCGACACCGAGATGGAAGCGATCTTGAAATCCGCCGCCGCCATAGGCGTGCGCGAAGCGGGTTATATCCTGCTGCGCCTACCCCTTGAGGTGAAGGCGTTGTTCACCGAATGGCTCCACGCCCATTACCCGGACCGCGCGCGCCATGTGCTGTCTTTGGTCCGCGATACCCGCGACGGCGCGCTGAACGATGCCAGTTTCGGGCGACGCATGTCCGGCCAAGGCCCCTATGCGGCCCTGATCAAAGCACGTTTTGCCAATGCCACCCGACGGTTCGGGCTCAACCAGGAAAGTCACGCCGGCCTCGACTGTTCGCATTTTGCGCCGCCCGTCAAAGCCGGCGAACAACTCGCCCTGTTCTAAACCCCCGTCATTTTTTTAAGTCATTATTTTCATCTGCAAGCATGGGCCGTCATCGTTGCATTAACTTAGCTATGCTAAGGTCCGTCCATGGATGGACATACAGACCTCACAAACATCGCTCTGGTTGGTCTTGCCGCGCTGCTCTGCGGCATGGTAATGACCCGCCTGCGCCAGCCCGCCGTGGTCGGCTACATCCTGGCCGGTATCCTTCTAGGCCCAACCGCCGCCGGGTTGGTGGTCAACCAAGACCAGATCCGCCTGCTAGCCGATCTTGGCGTCTTGATGCTGCTGTTCATGGTCGGGCTCGAACTGCCAGTTGCCAATTTCATGAAGGTCTGGCGCCTCGCGATCACCATCATGCTGGCCCAGATTTTAGGATTCCTGGCCATCGCCTGGTGCATCTCGTACCTGATGGGCTGGCCGCCCGCCTTCGCAGTGCTGCTGGCTTTTGCCGCGGCGCTGTCATCGACCGCCGTCGCGGTCAAGATGATCGAGGAAATCGGCGAACGCGATACTGATACCGGACGGCTTTCGGTCGCCGTGCTGATCGCCCAGGATCTCGCTGTCGTGCCGATGATGCTGATCGTTGGCGATCTCGGCGGCGACGGCTTTTCCACCACCAGCGCCGCCAAGGTGGTTCTGTCGGGCGTGTTGCTGACCGGCCTGATCGTGCTATTTGCGCGCAAGGGACGGATCACTTTGCCCTTTGCCGCACAGATCGCCGCCCATCCGGAATTGCGCTCCGTCGGCGCCATCGCCTGTTGCCTCGCCGCCGCGGCGATTGCCGGCGTCTCCGGGCTCTCGGCCGCCTACGGGGCATTCATTGTGGGCTTGGTGCTGGGCAATGCGCGCGGCACCGAAGATCTGAGCCATGCGGCCAAGCCCATCGAAGGATTGCTGATGATGGTGTTCTTCCTGTCGGTCGGATTGTTGATCGACCTCAACTTCATCTGGAACAATCTGGGCCGCGTCGTGTCATGGCTGGTCCTGGTCACGGTGGTCAAAACCGCGCTCAATATCGGCGTCATCCGCGCCCTTGGCCGGCCCTGGCCGCAAGCCTTCCTGGCCGGGGTGCTGCTCGGCAATATTGGTGAATTTTCATTCCTGCTGGCCGCCGTCGGCGCCGAAGCCGATATCGTCCCTGAAGACGAAGAACCTCTGCTGATCGCCGTGGTGGCACTGTCACTTTTGATCAGCCCGCTTTGGCTGGCCACGGCGCGCCGGCTGCATCTGGTGGCGTCACGGCAGCGCGCGACGCTCGGCCTGATGCTGGGCTACCTTTATCGCGGGAAATGGCGGCGCATGGCAGCGCGGGTTCGCCCACTGACCGAGCGGCTGCACCCCGCAGATGAGCCCATACATGAGCAAAGCGACACGACGGAAACACTTACACCAAGTGCAACGCCAGTAACTGCACCAGTAACTACCAAGATAGAAATCCTCCCCCCGGATTCGGACGCCCTGTCCCGGCCTTCAACCGGAGAGCCCACCGCCGAAGAAGATATCAAAGAAAGCGATATCACCGATCTTCCTAACAGCGGACCGACGCCGATACGCGATGCCTGATTACGCGCTCGAAGCCAACATGGGCGGCAGGGTCTGTGGCATTGACGAGGCCGGACGCGGCCCATGGGCGGGGCCGGTCGTCGCTGCGGCCTGTGTGATCGACATCACACAGCTGCCAAAGTTACTCATGACATCGCTCGACGATTCCAAAAAGCTTTCGGCAAAAAAACGCGAAACGCTGTTTGCTGCCCTAGAAGAAGAAGCCGCGCTCGGCAGCCTGCATTTCGCCGCCGGCGAGGCCAGCGTCGAAGAAGTCGACACCCTCAACATTCTGCGCGCCACACTGACCGCCATGACGCGCGCGGTCGATGGACTCCCCATTCGGCCCGACCATGCCCTGGTCGACGGCACCATCCTGCCCGATTTGCCCTGCCCCGCTCGTGCCGTGCCCAAGGGTGACGGCTTATCACTGTCCATCGCGGCGGCCTCCATCGTTGCCAAGGTCACGCGCGATCGCCTCATGGCGGCGCTTGATCAAGACTACCCGGGATACGGTTTCGCGCATAACGCGGGCTATGGCACGGCCGAGCATCAAGCGGCGCTGGCACGCCTCGGCGTCACCCCACATCACCGCAAAAGCTTTGCGCCCATACACAAGATATTGTGTGGCTCTTGAGTCCGACTCCCGGATATAGCCTAACACATTGATTCATATAAAATAATTCTTGACGCGAGTCGGCCCCTGACTCACTTTGCCCCCATGACCAAATTGAGAACGACAAATACCAGCGAAATTCTTATCGGCGATTCGGTTGAGGTGATGAACTGCCTCAAGGAAGGATCAGCGGATATGATCTTTGCCGACCCACCCTATAACCTGCAATTGCAGGGCGAATTGGTGCGGCCAAACAACACCCGCGTCGATGGAGTGGTGGAGAATTGGGACCGCTTTGCCAGTTTTGCCGAATACGACCGCTTCACCCGGCGCTGGTTGACCGCCGCCAAGCGCGCGCTGAAGGACGACGGGACGCTGTGGGTGATCGGCAGCTACCACAACATCTACCGGGTCGGCGCCATTCTCCAGGATCTGGGTTTTTGGATTCTCAACGACGTGGTCTGGCGTAAGTCCAACCCGATGCCCAATTTCCGGGGCCGGCGCTTCACTAACGCCCATGAAACCCTCTTGTGGTGCAGCAAATCACCCGAAGCCAAAGGCTATACCTTCAATTACGAAGCGATGAAGGCGATCAACGATGATCTGCAGATGCGCTCTGACTGGTTGCTGCCGATCTGTTCAGGCGGCGAACGGTTGAAGAAGGACGGCACCAAGGCCCATCCGACGCAAAAGCCCGAAGCGCTGCTCAATCGCATCATCCTTGCTGCCACCAACCCCGGCGATGTGGTGCTCGACCCTTTCTTCGGCACCGGCACTACCGGCGCCGTCGCCAAACGATTGGGCCGCGGCTATATCGGCGTTGAGCGCGACCCGACTTACGCCGCCCTGGCCACCAAGCGCATTGCCCAGGTCACGCCCATCGACAAGGACATGCTTGAGGTCAGCGCCAAACGGCGCGAACCCCGCATTCCCTTCGGCTGGGTGGTCGAACGCGGGCTCTTGAGCCCGGGCGACGTTTTACGCGACATCCGCGGGCGCCATACCGCCCGGGTGCGCGCCGATGCAACCCTGGTCAGCACCGATATCACCGGGTCGATCCACAAGGTCGGCGCCCATGTGCAGGGATTGAGCGCGTGCAACGGCTGGACCTTCTGGCATTTCGATGTGGAAAAGAAACCCGTTCCCATTGATGTCCTGCGCCAACAGGTCCGCGCCGAACTGATCGAGGGCGGCCTGATTGATCCCGGTGAGCCGGGCCACAAGCCCCCCAAACATATCCCTGGCGGCAACAGCAGCAAAAATATCGGCGCTTAAACTCCCGCCTGTACATTGCGCTCTAACAATCCCTGCCTGAAAGTGTCCGCCTGAAAGTTTCTGTGACGACCGCTCTATCCGGCCGTGCCTGCGGCAATCAC
>JBLHLO010000171.1:0-5366 GCA_047621105.1 Alphaproteobacteria bacterium | reverse complement strand
CTCCGCCGAAGTGAAACCTCGGCCATACATTCTAACCATCGCAATACACTCCATCTTTCCATTTAAGATAAAGTGTTGCGTCGATCAGTGGAGACCACCACCCAAAGCGGACGTTTCGTAAGCCCTTGAGGAGAATTCATTATCGAGCCCAACGCATACGGGGCGGTAGATAGCCACAACCTGTGTTCCCAGCATCGGGGCTGGGTTTTTCATCTCGCGGTCAAGTTTCAGTGCGGCAGAGATGTGAGAGGCGAACACCTTCTTAATTCGCCTGTTTAACACGGATCATATTTTTGCTCAGCTTGCTGCCATGCAATGCCTTAATGGCAATTTCTGCTTCGTGCTCTAGCGCCATTTCGACAAAGCCGAAGCCTTTCGATTTTCCGGTTTTTTCATCGATGACCAGGTCACAGGCTTTGATATTGCCATGGACCTTAAACAGCTTGGCAAGGGCATCCTCGGTGAAATCGCGGGGCAGGTTCAGAACGATGAGTTTCATAACGGTTCCTGGGGTGGGTACATTAAAATTATTGATGAGCTATCGATAGACAGCAAGAATTAATCGCTGACTCGATTCATGCAGACTCGAGACTTCCGCTTTGGATCATAAGCGGACATGACATAAGGCGCGTGGATTAACGTACTGATGTGCGTTCAGGCGACCCGCGCATCGAAGGCTTCGGTCAGCCCATTCATCAATAGTTCGTTATGGGTCATGGCCTGCCATTGGGTCACTTCCAACGTGCGTTCGATGAGGGCAATCAGCCGTTTGAAATTGTTTTCAAGCTGCATTTCCTCGGGCTCGCTCAGGAAGTAGGTCACGTGCAACGCGCCGTCACGGACATCGGCCTGGGGTTGGTTGGCCGAATAAATTGTTGGTGTACAGGTGAACAGATGCGAGTCGCCCGAATAGGGAATGGAAATAGTGATCGCCTTGAATTTATCGGCATCCTCCGCGCGCGCCCCGATGGATTGGCATTCTTCCACCGTCATCGGGCGCTCACCGCTGAAATAAGCTTGATCGACATGCATGTCGGTGACCGGAATGGCATAGCGGTGATGCAGATCGGTCACGACCTCACCCTGTCCCCGCGCGGCAAGTTCCTTATCGTCAAGATCGGCTGCTGCTTTGAACGCCTCGGCACGGCGCGCGGCCAGATAATCTTCGAGTATTTCACCGGAAAAAAGATAGGGACCGATCAGAAACATTCAGGCGTCGCTTTCAGGGAGTTTGGGCAGTTGGGCAAAGGGCACCCCTTCTTCCGTCAGTTCCTTGGCTTCGGTCGTCGTGGCCTCACCATAAATGCCGCGCTCCTCGCTTTCGCCGTTATGGATTTTACGCGCCTCATCGGCGAAGCGCGGGCCAACGTCCTCGCACGTGCTGATCACATGGTCTTTGAGCGCCACGATCTGCTCGCGCCACTGCGCTGCCGCGGCCATCTCACGCGCGGCATGCTCGGCATGGGCCGCCCGGCCCTTGCTGAGTCGCGGCGCGGTGGGACGCTTGCTGATTTTCGTGTCGCCGCAGTGCGGGCACGCGATCTTGCGGGCCTTGCGCTGGCTGTCATAGGCACGGCCATCTTTAAACCAAGCCTCAAAAGCATGGTCCTGGGCGCAGCTCAAGTTGTAAACAATCATGGCGCCACCGATACCCCTTAAATCACGGCTAAGGCAAGCCCCCGTTGACGGTCGTGTACACATAATTAGCGCCTGAGTTATCCCTGTCCAACAGCGGGCTATCAAGGCTTACGTCTAATAATACACAAATTTACTGTGTTTTATTTTATTTTACATTTTTTTAAAGTTATTATATATAATCTACATTCTGGTTTTGTTTTTATGGCCAGAGAGATCACATACAGACACCGCACAGAGAAACCACGATGACCGACCAGGACCTCGTCGCCCATATTGAAACCGCCCGTGTCCTATTGGCTGAGGCGGCGCTTGATCATGCGCCGGCCGTGCTCGCTACCTCGCTCGGGGCCGAAGACATGGTGCTGCTCGACCTGATTGCCCGCGACCGGCTGCCGGTGCGTGCCTTCGTGCTTGATACCCAGCGGCTGCCGGAGGAAACCCTGGCCCTGCTGGAGAACGTCAAAACCCGCTACCGCACCCCCATCGATATCTTCACACCTGAACCGGCAGCGATGGCCGCCTTTGACGCCGCCCATGGCAGTGACGGCATTTTTAAATCGGTTGAGATCCGCAAAAGCTGCTGCCATTTGCGTAAAGTCGAACCCCTGGCCCGTGCCCTCGACGGCAAAGGAGCCTGGATCACCGGGCTGCGCCGCAGCCAGTCGGCAGAACGGGCGGCAATTGCGGAAAAAGGCTGGGACGCGGATCACGGGCTGTTCAAGTTCAACCCGCTCGCCGATTGGTCATCTGAAGAAATCTGGGCCTACATCCACGACCGCAAGGTGCCCTATAACCCGCTTCACGATCAGGGCTATCCCTCGATCGGCTGTGCGCCGTGTAGCCGCGCGATCAAGCCCGGTGAGGACGAGCGTGCCGGGCGCTGGTGGTGGGAAATAAATGAAAGCAGTGAATGCGGCCTGCACCCCTCCAGCCCATCTGGGGTATGAGCATGGACGATCTTAGCCAGGCCCTGCCCACCGCCCGGGATCAAAATCAAAACGTGCATCTTGGCCATCTCGACGCGCTCGAGAGTGAGGCCATTTATATCCTGCGCGAAGTCGCGGCCCAGTTCGAACGCCCAGCCCTGTTGTTTTCTGGCGGTAAGGATTCAGCGGTGGTGCTGCACCTCGCGGTCAAGGCGTTCCATCCGGGGCGCATACCGTTTCCTCTGCTGCACATCGATACCGGCCATAATTATCAAGAAGTATTGGACTTCCGTGATGCCGCTGCAGATGACGCCGGCGCCCGGTTGATCATCCGTTCGGTGGAAGACTCCATTGCCCAAGGGCGTGTCGTCTTGCGCGACCCGGATGAATCACGCAATACCCATCAAAGCGTGACGCTGCTCGACGCCATCGAGGAACTAGGATTTGACGTTTGTATCGGTGGCGCCCGCCGTGACGAGGAAAAAGCCCGCGCCAAGGAGCGGGTCTTTTCCTTCCGCGATGCCTTCGGCGGCTGGGACCCGCGCCGCCAGGGGCCGGAATTGTGGAATCTGTATCAAGGCGCCATCGCGCCCGGCGAACATATGCGCGCCTTTCCCATCAGCGATTGGACCGAAGCCGATATCTGGCGCTACATCGCACGCGAAAAGATTGCCCTGCCGGCGCTCTATTTTGCCCATCAACGCGCGGTGGTGGAACGCAACAGCCGGTATATCCCCGTCCATCCCTTGATCTCCCTGAAGCCGAAGGAAACACCGGTCACCATGTCGGTGCGCTTTCGTACCGTCGGCGATATCACCTGTACTTGCCCGGTCGCCAGCAGCGCGACAAACGCCGAAGAAATCCTGGCCGAAACGCTGATCGCTGAAACCTCGGAACGGGGTGCGACCCGGCTCGACGACACGGTGTCGGAAGCCGCCATGGAGCGGCGCAAAACGGCCGGCTATTTCTGAGCACCCGACATGACACAAATTGATGAAAACGATGGGCGCGACCTGTTGCGGCTCACCACGGCGGGCAGCGTCGACGACGGCAAATCAACCCTGATCGGACGATTGCTGACCGATACCGGCGCCCTTGGCGCCGATCAGATGGCCCTGCTCGCCGCCCAGGCGGTTCGCGACGGCAGTGAACAAATAGATTATGCCCGCATTACCGACGGACTCACGGCAGAACGCGAACAAGGCATCACCATTGACGTCGCCTATCGGTATTTTGCCACCCCCCGGCGCAGCTACATCCTGGCCGACGTCCCCGGGCACGAGCAATACACCCGCAACATGGTCACCGGTGCGTCCAAGGCCACGGCGGCACTGCTGTTAGTCGATGCCCGCAGCGGGATGACCCGTCAGACACGGCGTCATATCTGCATTGCCGCCCTTTTGGGCATCCGCGATGTGGTCTTTGCCGTCAATAAAATGGACCTGGTGGATTATGCTGAGGAATCCTTCCTACGCGTCAAAGAAGAGATTACCCAGTTCACATCCGGGCTTTCGTTTCGCTCACAGCAGGTGATTCCGCTCTCGGCTAAGCGCGGCGACAATGTGGTGCGCGCGACCGAACACATGGATTGGTATGCGGGTACGCCATTGATCGATGTGCTGGATGCGCTGCCCGCCAGCGCCAGCCTCGCCCAAGGCCCCTTCCGCATGGCGGTGCAGATGGCGCTTCGGCCCAATCAGGATTTCAGGGGCTATATGGGATGCATCGCCCAAGGTGCGGTTACCATCGGCGACCCAGTGGCAATCTTGCCGGGGGGACGGACCAGCACCGTCACCGGCATCCTGACCCCGGCAGGTACCGCCGAAAGGGCCATCGCCGGGCAATCAGTAACGCTCACTCTCGCCGATGATATCGATGCCGGGCGGGGTTACCTGCTCGCTGCGGCCGAAGCCCCCGCCAGTGAGGCACGGGAATTAACCGCGGCGCTCTGTTGGCTCGATGCGCGGTCCCAGGACCCCCGGGCCCAATACCTGCTGCGAATCGGCACCCGCACCGTCGCGGCCCGTATTCATGCCCCTGAAACGCAACTGGATGTGGACAATCTCCAACAGATCAGCGGGGGCGCACCGCTCACCGCCAATGACATTGGTCAAACCCGCATCCAGCTGCAAGACGACATCGCCTATGACGCTTACGGCACCTGCAAGCAGACCGGCGCCTTTATCATCATCGACCCGCGCACCAACGACACCGTCGCGGCGGGCATGATCGAGCATAGCCTCTAATATTTTTACCGCTTGATGCCCACCATCTTATTCCTTGGCACGCCTTCGGCGTGACGGGCATGATCGAGCATAGCCTCTAAGCATTTTTGGATTCAGGCCGGGCCGGTGAAATCCCGGTCATGGCTAAGCGACGGCAATTGGGCGCGCACGCGAGCCACCATCTCAAGATCAATATCGGCACAGACATACCCTGGTTGATCGCCCGCATCGGCAATCACTTCCCCCCAGGGATTGACGATCAACGCATGGCCGAAGGTCTGCCGGCCGCGCGGATGCGTGCCGCATTGGGCGGGCGCAAAAACGTAAGAGCCGGTTTCGATCGCCCGCGCCCGGAGCAAGGTGTGCCAATGGGCGGTGCCGGTGGTGCGGGTAAAGGCCGACGGCACGGCGATCAATTCGGCCCCGGCTTTGGCCAAGGCCCGGTATAGATACGGAAAGCGCACGTCGTAACAGATGGTCAGGCCGATCCGCCCCAGCGGCGTCGCCACGTTGACGGCTTGCGATCCCGGCGCGAAGGTCGACGATTCGCTGTAGCTCTCGCCATCGGCAAGCTTCA
>JBLHLO010000170.1:0-5380 GCA_047621105.1 Alphaproteobacteria bacterium | reverse complement strand
TACCGCCCCGGCCGGCACCATGACGAAAGCATGATCTATGGGACCAGGGGCAGCCCTTACACTGGCATAGGCAGGCAGACCAAATATCTCCGTCCGAGACGGATTGATCGGCACCACCCGGCCGCCAAAGCCATGCTTTTCCAGGTAGCGCTGTGGGCGCGCCGATGCTTTGGCGGCATCACCCGAAGCGCCGATCAACGCCACCGCGCGCGGCAGAAACAATGCCTGGAACAAGTTCGACTTCAGATCCACCTCCATAAATCGCCGGGCCCTTCCTACTTGGCAGGCCGCGGCGGGCGCTGGTCGAAACGGCGATCAAAAATTGTTTCAGCGATTCGATTCTTCATCATTTCCATGGACCCCCCGGCAATCATCCAGCCACGCGTCTTACGGAAACAATATTCAACGAGCGTATCGTCGGTATAACCAAGCCCGCCCAGAACCTGCAGTGATTCATTGGCCGCATCGAACCCTGCCTGGTTGCAAAAGGTCTTTGCGATGGCCGTTTCCATCGGCGAGGGAAAACCCTTATCTGCATTGGTCGCCGCGCGGTAGAGAAGCAGTTGTGCAGCCTGCAACTGCATTTCCATATCGGCGAATTTCCATTGCAAGCCTTGAAATTCACAAAGCGGCCGACCGAATTGATGGCGCGTGAGTGCATGATCACGGGCGATATTGAAGGCACAGCGCCCGACCCCCAGCGCCCGCGCTGTGTTGCCCAAGCGCTCGACGTTAAAACCGCTAATTTGTTTCTTAAAGCCACCCTTACCAAGCAGTACGTTTTCGCCCGGAATGTAGAGGTTATCAAAACAGATCTCGACGCAGCTTTCGCCTGAGAGAAACGTCGACTCACGGCCCGCTGAAAAGCCCTCCATATTCCGCTCTACCAACACCGAACCAATGCCGTCGAGGCCGGGCCCGTAACGCACATAGACCAGGAACAAATCCGCATGCGCCCCGTTGGTGGTGTAGACCTTGGTGCCGGTAATGCGATACCCATCGCCGTCAGGCACCGCCGAAGTGGTGAGATCGGTAACCGCGGAACCAGCATCAGGCTCTGACATGGCAACCGTGATCAGCAGATCACCTTTGAGCAATGGTGCCAGGTACTTCTTCTTATGAAGCGGGCTACCGTAGGCCGACAGCACCCGGATGGGGCCGAAGTTCCCCGCCTGCACTACATCAGCGCTCTTGGGGCAGATCTGAGCAATGGTCTCAATAGCGAGCACCGCTTCCATCAACGTGCCCCCCTGACCGCCATCATCTTTAGGTATGGTCAGGCCGATAAGACCCTGGTCCGCAAGCCATCTGGCAATGTCGGCGGGGAAGGCGTCACTATGGGCACGCGCAAGCGCCCCTTCGGCGAGCCGGTCTTGCGCCAGGGCACGAACCCTATCCTGAAATGCCTGCTGACTATCGGTAAGCGTAAAATCCATTTTCTTAATTTCCTTTCCCCGCCCCTAGCGGGCCAAGAATTTCTTCATTGTGCTGACCGAGACGCGGGGAAGGCCTATCAGCAACGGGGGATACACCGTCGATACGGATTGGGGTTCGCAGCCCCGGCACCGCGCCGCCCGCCGCCGCAACATCGGCAATAGAAATGCGCATCGCGCGGTGCACGGCCTGAGGGTCAGCGAAGGCGTCGGCGATGGAATTGATCGGTCCGACGGGAATGCCCGCCACTTCTAAGTCGGCAATCACCTGCACGGTGACCTGCGGTGCCAATGCCTGCTCAAGCTTTGGAATGAGATCATCACGATTGGCGACCCGCGCCTCATTGGTGGCAAAGGCGGGATTGCACGCAAGCTCACCCAGACCCAACACGTTGCAAAGTTTCGTGAACTGGCTGTCGGTTCCAACGGCGATTACCACATGCCCATCCCGCACTTGGAACGCCTGATAAGGCACCAGATTGGGGTGCGCATTGCCCATACGATGGGGGCTGACCCCCGTCACCATATAATTGAGCGCCTGATTGGCGAGCACACCGACCATTGAATCCATGAGCGCCATATCAATATGCGCCCCCCTGCCCGTCTGCTCCCGGGTCCTGAGCGCCGCCTGGATCGCAATAACGCTGTAAAGACCCGTAAAGATGTCAGCGAAGGCAACACCCACCTTCTGCGGTTCACCATCAGGGGCACCGGTGATATCCATCAGACCCGCAAGTCCCTGAATGACAAGGTCATATCCGGGCCGTGCCGCAGAGGGGCCGTCCTGACCGAAGCCAGTGATCGAACAATGGATCAAGCGAGGATTCAGTGCCGCGAGACGCTCATAATCGAACCCGTAGCGCGCCAACGCCCCAGCCCGGAAATTCTCGATCAAGACATCGGCATCCTTTATGAGGGCGCTCAGTGCCGCTTGCCCATCCTCAGTAGTAAAATCGATTTCCACCGACCGCTTACCGCGGTTGCAGGCGTGAAAATATGCCGCTTCTAGCTGGCCCCCATCGGCAGCGGCAACGAAGGGGGGGCCCCATCGACGTGTTTCATCCCCTAGGCCTGGCCGCTCAACCTTGATGACATCGGCACCGAGATCGGCGAGTAATTGGCCAGCCCAAGGACCGGCGAGAATGCTCGCCAATTCGATGACCCTTATGTTCCCCACCGCTTCCATGGGGTGCCTCAATTAAAGGCCTGGATGCCGGTCATGGCCCGCCCCAGAATCAGCGCGTGGATATCGTGGGTGCCTTCATACGTATTCACCGTCTCAAGATTGCACATGTGACGCATGACATGGAATTCGTCGGCAATACCATTCGCCCCATGCATATCCCGTGCGGCACGCGCAATATCGAGCGCCTTGCCACAATTATTTCGTTTGAGCAGAGACACGGCTTCATCCGCCGCCTTGCCCTCATCCATCAGACGCGCAACCCGTAAGGCCACTTGTGAACCCAGCGCGATTTCCGTTTGCATATCTGCGAGTTTCTTTTGGATGAGCTGATTAGCGGCGAGCGGACGTCCGAACTGCTTACGGTCAAGCACGTATTGGCGCGCCGCATGCCAGCAGGCTTCGGCTGCACCCATCACACCCCAGCCAATACCGAGCCGTGCCCGCGTAAGACAGGCAAGCGGTGCGGCAAGGCCCTGTGCTGCCGGCAACATGGCTTCGTCCGGCACGACAACATCGTGCATCACGATCTGGCCTGTCGGCGATGTCCGCAGGCTCATCTTACCGGAGATCGCCGGTGCGCTAAGACCCTTCATCCCCTTATCAAGAATGAACCCCCGCACCCGGCCCTTATCTCCTGTTTCCCGCGCCCAGACGATGAACACATTGGCATGCGGGGCATTGGAAATCCAACTCTTGGAGCCGTTGAGCCGCCAGCCGCCGGGGGTTTTTTCTGCGCATGTCTTCATGGAAGCGGGATCGGAGCCATGATCGGGCTCGGTCAAGCCAAAGCAACCCAGCCATTCACCCGCCACAAGCCGAGGTAAATACGTTTTCTTCTGCTGTTCGCTGCCAAAAGCCAAAATAGGGTACATGACCAAGGATGTTTGAACGCTCATCAATGAGCGAAATCCAGAATCAACACGTTCAAGTTCACGTGCCACCAACCCATAGGACACGTATCCCGCATCGGAACCCCCAAACGACACTGGCAGCGTCACGCCGAGAAGTCCTAGCGCCCCCATCTCCCCGAGCAGCGCACGATCAAAACTCTCTTCTCGGTAAGCCTCAACAACGAGGGGCAATAGACGATCCTGCGCAAAACGCCGGGCGCTCGCCGCGACCTGGCGCTCCTCCGCAACGAGTTGCTCATCAAGAAGGAGGGGATCATCCCACTGAAAATTCACAATGCAGCCCCCAGTAATCTCGCCTAATGGAACTTAAGTCCATTGTTTGAAACGATTCATAGCGGACTGGCAATAGAGGAAGCAAACAGAAAGTCGCATTGGGGAGTGAATTGCCCTAATCAGACAATGCCCCA
This sequence comes from Alphaproteobacteria bacterium, assembly GCA_047621105.1. Taxonomy (GTDB): domain Bacteria; phylum Pseudomonadota; class Alphaproteobacteria; order SMXQ01; family SMXQ01; genus WHSO01. The sequence goes on along the minus strand of JBLHLO010000170.1, from coordinate 1,443 downwards.
ATTACTTAAGAGGGCATTGTCACGTAAACGCGCTTCCGATGATGGATATTGCACGGTAGCGCTGGCAGATGACGATGCCCTATGGTCACAGAGCACGATTACGCAATAGACATTTGGAACTAACGAGAGAGTGACATGGCAAAGGCAGATGAGGTTATTAAGAAGTTGCGCGTCGATCAGGTCGGTGCACTAAGAGCGCCAGCGTCACTGCGCCAACTGTTCGAAAAGCGGGACAGAGAGGAAGTGTCTGAGGAGGCGTTCGTTGCCGCGCGTGAAGAGGCGATTGCCGGCATCATCCGTAAGCAGGAAGAAATCGGTGTGCCGGTGGTAACCGATGGCGAATTGCGCCGGCGCAACTTTCAGGACAGCTTCAACGCCGCAGTGCATGGATTCTCGCCGCGCCAGGCAAAAGGTCCGGGAGAAAATGTGAGTGCACAGCCTTTGAGCCGGACCGAATCGTCTGGCTCGCGTCGCTGGCCAGTCTCGGAAAAGCTGCGCCTAAAACGGAACGTGCCGCTCGAGGAATTCCGACTGAGCGCGGCGGTCGCGTTGAACCCGGTCAAGGTAACGCTGCTTAGCGCCGATCGTATTGCCGATCAGTTCGACCACACCGGCACGGTCTATAAGGATGTCGAGGAATTCATCGCCGATGTCGTGGCGATCGAACGCGCTATGATCGGCGAACTCGTTGCAGCTGGTTGCCGCTATATACAGATCGATGCACCCGGTTACACCTCCTACGTCGACGACATTTCGATCACAGAAATGCGTTCCAGGGGTGAGGATCCCAAGAAAAGACTGGCTCGGTCGATCGCCGCTGATAACGCCGTCATAGCCGGTTTCGAGGGCGTGGTGTTTGGCCTTCACGTCTGCCGCGGCGGTGCGCGCACGCTCGATCCCAAGACCGGCAAAGTAGTCCCGCAATGGCATCGCGAAGGCCATTATGACGCCATCGCGGAACAGTTGTTTTCGGAACTCAAGCATGATCGGTTACTGCTCGAATATGACAGCGAACGCGCCGGTGACTTTGCGCCACTGCGCTTCGTGTCGAAAGACAAAGTTGCGGTGCTCGGCCTTGTCACCACCAAGAGCCCGGATATCGAATCATCCGATGACTTGCGGCGACGCATCGACGAGGCCGCGGATTACTTACCGCTCGATAATCTCGCATTAAGCCCACAGTGTGGCTTCGGAGGGTACCGTAAGATCGCTATCGACGAAGACCTGCAATGGAAAAAATTTGAGGTCATCCTTGAGGCGGCGCGCGCGACCTGGCACTCCTCTGCGACGAGTTGATCCTCAAAAAGATGAGGATCTTCCCATCGAAAACTCACAATGCAGCCCCCCACCAATAATTTTGCCTGATAGAACTTAAGTCTTTTTTTGGATCATAATGCCACCCGGGGAGAAATCTGGGTTTGTGATCCGAAAAGGATCGTCGGA